>JACIXO010000282.1 GCA_014360385.1 Actinomycetota bacterium
CCTGCATTTCTTATAATTTCAATCTCTGGTTTAGTGACTTCTGATTGAGCCATTTATCCCCCAGCCCATCTTATAGCCTGCAAATCACTCTCAAAATCACTCTCATCCACTTATTTGATGCTCTTATTTATTTCATTAGCCAAGTTAGTCATAGATTAGTAGCCATAGACTTTTCTCATTCGAGATCGACTCTGTCTACCTTTGCTACTAAGGTTGCATCAACATTTTTGCCCCGAGTGTATTCAGTATATTTGGCCGTACTTCCAGTAACTATTAAACCGATCTCACCTTCTCCAAGGCCCACAGTATCAACTGCAACATAATAATCATTTTTTGGGCTCAAATCTACTTCCAGGCTCTGAACAAGCAAGAGCTTAAACCCTACCAGGGTTTCATCCTTTATAGTGGATGTTATACTTCCAATTACTTTAACAAGTTTCATCTTTGACCAATCTTAACCAATTTTGGCCACCCACAGCCAAGCCTAGCTGCCCTCTGCTCTCCTCTATCCTTTATCCTTTATCCTCATCTGTCCTTTATACTCCCCTGTCCTTTATACTTCTCTGTCCCTTACATTTTTCTATCTTTTTTATTTTTACTTTTCTTTCTTTACTCTACCTTACATTTTCAAGCTCTCTTCTGGCTCGGGCAAGGTCAATACTATCAATTATCCCAACAATACAACCCCTGAGTGGAATGCTTCTTATACCCTTCCACTTACAAATAGTTGTTCCATCCTCAATCCAGTAAACAAGATCTCCTACACCTGAGTTTAAATAATCAGCAACTATTAAGGGACGACCTTTCTCATTGCCATAAGCATCAACTGGTTTTATAACCAAAAGCTTTATTCCTTTGAGCTTTTCGTGTTTAGCTACCGAGACAACATTTCCTATTACTTTTCCGATCCTCATTGTGATTCCTATCCAACCAAAAATCATTACGTCAGTATAAAACCCTTATATTCCTATCATGCCAGAAGGAAACATATTCATCTTCAGGTTTCCCGTCTGTGACCACAATATCAATATCCTCCCAATCACAGACTCTATTCAAGGTAACTTTACCAAATTTACTTCTATCCACAAGGAGAATAACTTCTGAAGAGTTTTCAATCACTATTCTCTTAACAGAGGCTTGCATTGGATTGGGTTCAGTAAGCCCTGCCTTAATCGAGATGCCTGCAGATGATATGAAAGCTTTATCCAGGTTTATGTTTCTTAAAAAGTTCTCAGTCCCTGGTCCCAAAAAACACATCGGAATGGTATTAAATTCCCCACCAGGACAAATCAATTTTATGTTAGCGTTTCTTCTAATCTCATTTATTATATCCAGTCCATTAGTTACAACTGTAAGATCGCTGAAAGAATAAAGTCTCCTGGCCAATGCAAGCGAAGTTGTAGAACCATCTAAAAATATACTTTCGCCTTCTTGTATAAGTTCAACTGCAATCTGAGCAATCGTATTCTTTTCAAAAGTGTGGATCTTCTCCCTCAAGCTACTTGAGACTTCGTGGTAATTATCTCTCAAAGACACAGCTCCACCATAAACACGCTTTAGCACCCCCTGCTTTTCAAGCTCAGCAAGGTCTCTAAGCACAGTCATCTCAGAAACATTAAACATACTGGATAGCTCAGAGGTCTTTATTCCACCATTACGATTAACCAGTTCTGCAATCTTTAATTTTCTCTCAGCTGAAAGCATAGTTTAAAAAAAATTAAAAAAATTAAAAAATGTTGATTATTGTTGCCTTTTATTATATTATGTGAATTCTTGTTAATTGTCAAATAATTTTAGAGGAGTTAAAAAGCATCTCTTTTTCCGCAATGAAAAAACAAGTTATCGTTACCAGGATTTTTAGGCTATTACATTTTTTCTATAATTTCCTTTACCACCCTTGTAACAATATCTTTTAGCCTTTCTTCATCTATATCAGTTATACGAGTGTAAGCAGAATCCACACACTTGGTGTCACCCAGAGATTGAACTTCGGTCTTCGGGACAGTCTTCTCTATACTAGCTAAAACTGGCTTATCCCTATCTCCCTCACACATTCCACACATTGTACAGTCTTCGTGTTTTTTGGTGGTTAAGGTTTTAGTAGGTTTAG
>JACIXO010000283.1 GCA_014360385.1 Actinomycetota bacterium
AAAGAAGCTGGTGAAGAAAGTATTGGCAAGGCTACAGGGATAAAGAGTGAAGAAATGTTTCTGGAACTTAGAAGTAAGCAGAACAGCAAGAACCCTCTGAACGATATCAATGTTAGAAAAGCAATATTCCATGCTATTGATAGAGAGAGGATAGTAAAAGAGCTTCTGGGTGAATATGGGTCGGTCCTTAACAGTTTGTTCAGACAGGATTCTATTTACTACTACCCTTCGTGGGAAGAATACTTTTATGATTTATCTAAGGCACAAGAGTATTTGAAGATGGCAGGCTATGGTCCAGAAAATCCCCTTTACCTTACAATTGGTTCGAATGATGAATCATCCTCGAGGAAGATTATAGAGGAATTAATAAAAGAGGATCTGGATAGGATTGGCATAAAAGTATGGATTTTTAACAAACCTTCTGAGGAATGGTATAACAGTTTTGTATCAAAGGGGAGCTATGACCTGGGTGTATGGGCGCTGTACACTCTGGATGGAAGTGAGCTGGAATGTTATTTCAGTTCTCAAAAGATGCCTTCCATGGAAACTGTAGAGAATAAAAACTGTAGAAATTTTTATTGGTATAATAACAAAGAAGTAGACTCAATACTTAGAGAACTGTCTGGTGAGACTAAGAAGGATAGGAGAATTGATTTGGTTTGTGAACTTCAGGAAAAACTAGCAGGTGATGCTATCATTTTACCTTTATTTAGCAGAGTATATTGCATAGCTTATAACAAGAGATTAGAAAATTTGGATATCGATCTTACTGACGGAAATTATCTTACTGGTGCTGAGAATTGGAAGCTTAGTGGAAGTGAGAGATTGGTTGAAAATGAAGAACGTAGCGAAGAGAGAACTGGTGGTTATCAATCTAAAGAGGTAGTGGTCGGTTATGAGGAAGAACCATATGTTTTAAACCCATTTGTTACAGATGATCTTTATACAAGCTATATCAATAGCCTGGTTGTTGCGGGTCTATGGAAAATGGATAAAAATGGAGAGTACTTGCCTGTACTGGTTGATAATACCTGGGATAAGGCTATAAGTGAAGAAAGTGTCAAACATACATTAAAGGCGAGTGTGAAGCTTAGAGATGATGTATTCTGGGAGGATGGAACACCTGTGACTTCAGAAGATGTAAGATATACATGGCTCTCTGTACTTGAAGATGAATCTTTACTTAATAGTTTGGGTTATCGTGATCTTGTTAAGAAAATTAAAGATATTGAAGTTATAGATAAAAAGCAATTCAACATCATTTTTACGGATTATTTTAGGGAGTGGAAAAAACTGTTCAGATTTATTTTTCCAAAGAGCAAAATAGAAGGAAAAAGAATTGGTTATCTTTTTAGAAATGATATTTTTGGATGCGGGCCTTATAAACTTAAGGAGTGGGTAAGAGGAGAGTATTTATTGCTCGAAAAGAACCAGTATTATTTTGGAAAAGAACCCAGCATAGACTATATAAGGTTTCTATTTAATTCTGATGAAAATAGCCTCATAACTCTTTTAGAGGATGGAGAAATAGACATTTTGAATGTTCCTCCTGACTCAGAACTCTTAAGCGAACTGGATGAAAACAAAAACATAGATATCCTGGTAAAGCAGGGTAATCTCTGGGAACATCTCGCTATTTGTCTTAAGCCCGAAGAATGATAAGATTAAGTTTGTATGGAGGCTTAGAGTGTGGCAGCGAGGATCACTTGAGAGATTAGGTCATCGATATTGACATGGGGATGCAGGATTTTTAAAATATTGGTTGTCTAAATGCGTAGATAGTTTATGCGTAGATAGTTTATAAAGGGATAGAGTATAATTCCTAAATCCTGTCTCTAAATTATCTTTTTTGTGTCTTCTGCTAAACTTTTGGCGGAATATTTTGGCAAAAGTGTCGGAATGGCGGAACTGGTAGACGCGCAAGGTTGAGGGCCTTGTGAACGCTTTAGTTCGTGGGGGTTCAAGTCCCCCTTCCGACACCATTTTGTTCATTTTGTTTATTGTAGCTTGTCTCCTGATTACTCCTCTGGAGATCCATCGTGGACTGATTTACTAGCTATGAAAGAATCTTTTTATGAAGGAAAGTTACTTATATAAGAAACTTAGA
>JACIXO010000284.1 GCA_014360385.1 Actinomycetota bacterium
ATTCCCTTTCGGAACTAACAATCATTTTTATATACCCCCTTCAACCAAGCAATTGTTCTTTTTATTCCTTCAATTAAATCTATCTTTGGCTCCCATCCAAGCAGTTTTTTTGCTTTTTCATAAGAACCTACTTGATGTTTTATTCCACCAAATTTCTTAGGATAATCTACAAAAATAATTTTAGAAGTGCTCTTAGTTAATTCCTTTATGATTTTAGCAATTTTTAAACTTGTAGTTGCTTTCCCAGTTGCTAAATTAATAACTTCCCCTGGAGGCAAATTTTTTGCTAGCCATAGCCCTCTTACAATATCTTCGATATATGTATAGTCCCGAGTATCTGTGCCATCCCCGTATATTGTTATTGGTTCGTTGTTAATTGCTTGTCTATAAACTGTAGGGATTATTTTATTTAGTTGCATATAAGGACCATATGGATTAAATATTCTGACAATTTTAACATCAAGTCCATAACTTCTATAATATGCATAACATATTCTATCTGCAGCAGCTTTTGATGCTGCATAGGGGTTGGGAGGGCTAAGAGGGAACTCTTCTGTTATTGGGATTTTTGAATCTCCATAAACTTCACAGGTAGAAAGATATATTACAGGAATGTCGTATTTTCTACAAACTTCCAAAACATTTAAAGTTGTTTTAATATTTGTCTCAATTGTTTCTATTGGTTTAAACACACTTTCTCCAGGTTTTGCTTCTGCAGCAAAGTGATAAATGAAATCTATAGGATCTTCCTGTTTTATGAAAGATTCAAATTGTTTGATATCCATTAAATCTTGTCCACGTCTTCGTGAATAACCTAAGACTTCGACTCCTAATTGTTCTAGATAATTTCTCATATTTTTCCCAATAAATCCGGTATCTCCTGTAATTAGTACTTTCATGAGTAGCACACCCCTAAAGTACAATTTGGGAATTGTCGCCAACAACTAATCTTCTTCCGATAGGGTGATTGCTTTGTTCTAAAATTTTTACGTTCCTTCCGATTAAACTCTCAACTATCCTTCCACCACACTTAATCTCTGTTCCTTCCAAAATTACTGAATCTTCAATTTCTGTGTTCTCAATAACACAATTGTCACCTATACTCGTGTAAGGACCAATGTATGCATTTCTAAGTTTACAATTCTTTCCAATTATCGCCGGCCCCTTAATAACGGTATTTTCATCAATTTCTGTTCCTTCTTCAACTATTACTCTCCCAATAATTTTTGCCTTGGTTTTAACTTTAATGTCTTTCTTAATGTCATCTAGGATCAATCTGTTCGCATCTAAGATATCTTCAGGTTTTCCAGTATCTTTCCACCAATTCTCAACCTTTGTCCATCCAACTCTATACCCATGATCAATTAACCATTGTATGGCTTCAGTAATCTCTAATTCTCCTCTCCAAGAAGGCTTTAAATGAGATATGGCTTCAAACACAATTGGCTTAAAGAAATAAATACCAACTAAAGCTAAATTACTTGGTGGAACTTTGGGTTTCTCAATTAATCGTTTGATTGTCTTGCCATCTTCACTAAGCTCAGCGACTCCAAACCTCTGCGGATTAGGAACTTCACAAAGCAAAATACTTGCGTCAAAGTTTCCTTTTTTAAAGTGTTCCAAATGCTTAACAATTCCCTCTCTAAGGATATTATCTCCTAAGTAAACAACAAAGTCACTATCTCTAATCCAATATTGAGCAACTTTTATTGCATGAGCTATACCCAAAGGTTCTCCTTGATAAATGAATTCAATATTTGCCTCCCAATCGACGCTTTTAACGGCTTCAATGACTTGCTCCTTGTTCGGCCCAACAATAATTCCAATATCGTGGATTCCTGCCTCAATAACATCTTCAATAGCGTAAAACAAAACCGGTTTGTTTGCCACTGGAATTAGTTGTTTCTGTTGGGAATATGTTAAAGGCCTAAGCCTAGTTCCATGACCACCTGAAAGGATTAACGCCTTCATAATACTTCCCCCTAAATTCTATTCTCAGGCTTAAGGAAGTAGTTCAGTTGATCCTTGATTATGTCTGTTAGTTTATGTTCAACTTTAAACCCAAGTCTTTTTATCTTGCTTATATCTGCCATCAGTATTGGAAC
>JACIXO010000285.1 GCA_014360385.1 Actinomycetota bacterium
TATCATGTAAAGAAAGGAGGGTATAAGTGAAAGCAAAAATGGAAATATAATTTTGTACATCCATGTCAAAGACACATTAGTTATGTAGTACAATACTGTAGGCAATATAGTAGTGCTTAGTACCGAATTATATGTACCTGAAGCAGCGTATTCCCAAAAACCATTAGTTATAACTCCGCTTGCAATATAATACTCCCCATACACATCCTGAACTTGGATATAGTTAGTAATTAGAGTAGTGTGTAATATTAAGGAAATTGCCATAATCCAGATAGCATAAGGATATAATCTTTCGGCAATTATATTTGTGGAAATCATTAACAAAGCAACTAAAGCAATAACAACAATCATAACTACTAATAAAAGATTATTGTGGTAATAGTTTACTAAATAAGCCCCAAATATTGCCATAAATGGTATTAAATTCAAAAATAAAAACTGTGGAGACAAAATATCTTTTAAATTAACAAAATCTGGGGTGTAATATTCCCTATCTCTAACATACGCCAAAATGGATAATAACAACGTAGTAAGTACAAATGTAGTTACAATTGGAATTTCCGAAAGAGGCCTATTTGTTATTCCGAGCATAGGGTAGAACATGTTTATGAGAAACCCAATAAACATATCAAAAAACAAACTAAGTCCAAGGGCATATAAGAGACTCTCTTCGGAGCTTAGTTTATGTATTTTAAGTATTCTAAGAAGTAAATAGCCCGGGAGAAACATTAAATAAATAAATCCAAGTACTTGCCTTAAAAATGAAAGTCCAACCCCTAGCTTGTTTATAGCAAAGGTTCCAAGATAGGCCAGCTGGATACTAAATACTACTACCACGAAGCTTTTAATGTCCCAATCATTCATTTTAAAGGGATTCTTAATTCCCATTACCTTTTCACCACTTTTATCCGTCGTTGATTTACTCTTTTTATCATTATTCTAATTTTCATACTGCCTTAACACGAACTTATCGTTTTGCCCATCCTATTTATCTCTAGATTCATAGTACACTTTTGTAACAAGCATGCTCACAACATCATTCCAGTCTTTAAAGTACTTTATCGCCCTTTTTCTGGGACTCACTAGTTTCATTGAAACAATTGCCTCATAAATCTTTTTGCTTGTAATTGGAGGTTCTATTCCATAAGCTATTTTATGATCTACAAATTGTTTTAATGCTTGCGAGCTTGCAACAATAACCGGACATCCAATCAGTGCTGCTTCTCCAATAACAAGTCCAAATGACTCATATGTAGAAGGCAAAACAAATAGATCTGCCTTCGAGTATTCTTGTAAGAGTTTTTCTCTTGGAAGGTATGAAATCCATTTTATTCTGTTTTTTACTTTCAATTTCTCTATTAAATACTTTATCTCTTCTGATTTTGGTCCTTTTCCGATAATTGTCAATCTAACATCTTTATCAAGATATATCAACGCCTTAATGAGTTTGTCAACATTTTTGTGTTCAACAATACGCCCAACATAGAGAATATTCTTTACTTGTGCTGATCGTTTTTTCCACTTATGGCGTAATAACTCTTCGAAGTCAAATCCACTAGGTATCACGTAAATTTTGTTATCTCCTATAAAAAAGTGTCTTCTAAAATTAGCTTTCTCATAATGGGATATAAATATGTACGTGTCTATTTTGTTGATACAGGCATTAAATATGTATCTGTAAAACTTTAATAATAAGTTCCGTATTTTATTCCCACTTCTCCCATGAAAATATGGCTGAAATATTACCAAATTAGTTTTTTTATCAATAAAAAGCAATGAAAAAAAACTTGCAAGAGTGTGATATCCATGTATGTGAACAATGCTATTTCGAATGGACTTTATATATTTAACAAATTTAAAACTGGGAAAAAAATATGCTTCTCTGATAGTATAGAATTTTGTTGGTAATAAAGTGACCCCATATTTTTCTAGCTCAAACAACTCATTGTTAGGGGTATCTGATGTTATAATATTGATTTTGAATCCCTTGATTGACAACCTTTTTGTAAGCTCTTTAATAACCATTGCAACTCCGCCCCTATATCCAGGGTATAGATGATAAATAATTTTTTTAGACATCATTATGTCCTCCTTCGAAG
>JACIXO010000286.1 GCA_014360385.1 Actinomycetota bacterium
CCTGGGAGTTATCAAGATTTTATCACTTTGTTACTTTAGGCCAAGCATATTTTCTAACTGGAGACGAAAAATATACTAAAGAATTTATTTATCAAACTATTGACTGGATTGAAAATAACCTGCCACAATTTGGTGTCAACTGGGTTTGCACTATGGATGTAGCCATAAGAGTAGCTAACTGGATATTGGGTTTTTCATACCTTAGAGAATCAAATCTTATAAATAAAAAGTTTTTACTTGAATTTATTAAAAATTTGTATATTCATGGAAAACATATAATTAGAAATCTGGAATATGGGATATTAACGTCAAACCATTATATTGCAAATATTGTGGGGTTAGCATATTTAGGGATAATTTTTAAGGATTTCAAAGGGGCAAGAAATTGGTTAGATTTTGCGGTTAATGAATTTATAAATGAAATGAAAAAACAGGTTTATCCGGATGGAGTAGATTTTGAAGCATCAACTTGCTACCATAGGTTGGTTTTGGAGCTTTTCTTTTATCCAACTCTTTTTATAATTAAAAATTCATCCTATTTTAGTAAAAATAATTTTGTAGAAGCTGGAGAAAAGATTTTCGGAAAAGATTATATAAAAAAACTTTATAAAATGTTTGAGTTTGTTTTATTTTCTTTAAAACCAAATGGTAAAATGCCTCAATTGGGAGACAATGACAATGGAAGACTTCATATTTTTGGGAGTAGAGAAGTTCTAGATATGAGATATTTGCTTTCTCTGGGTGCAGTATTTTTTAAAGAGCCAAAATTTAAGATAAAGGAGTTTGGTTTCTGTGAGGAAGTTTTGTGGGTTTTTGGGAAAGACGGCTATGATATCTGGAATAGTTTAGAGAGCATAAGCATAAATAGTATTGGGAGCAGATCTTTTCCCAATGCAGGTTGGTATATTTTAAGAAAAGATAAAAATTATATGATAGTATCTTGTGGACCAAATGGTCAAAATGGAAATGGTGGACATGCTCATAATGATAAGCTAAGTTTTGAGCTTTGCGTAGAGGGTTGGGATATATTATTAGATCCGGGTACTTATGTTTATACTCCAATTCCATATTGGAGGAATAAGTTTAGGTCAACTTTGTTTCATAATACTGTGGTTGTGGATGGCGTTGAGCAAAATAGGTTTAACGATAAAAGTTTATTTTTTTCAGAAAACGATGCTAAATGTAAGATTAACGTATGGAAGACAACTGAAAGGTATGATTTTTTGGATGCTGAGCATTATGGGTATAGAAGGCTTAAAAATCCAGTAATACATAGGAGACAAATATTTTATGATAAAAATGAAGATTACTGGATAGTAAGGGATTTGATAACTGGTGAAGGGGAACATAAGTTTGATTGGTGCTTTCATGTAGCTGAAAATGTTATTTTTGATATTGATAGAAATTCTCTAGCTGTTACTATTAATGGTAGTATTAATAACGAGAAAAATATTGAGTTAAAACTTATTCCTTTAAATGCAGGTGGTTTTAAGTTTTTTAAAGTTGATAGCTGGCTATCTTATGGTTATGGGGAAAAGGTAAGTTCTATAATGTTAGGATATTCAAAAACAGCAGTTGTTCCTATAGATTTTATATTTGTTATCGCAGCTAAAGAATTTAAAGAGTTTAGTCATTCTAAAGATGATATTGTAAATCTACTAGAAAGTCATTGTAAGTAGAGATGACAAATGTTCCCATAATTTGCGATTAAATTTTTTATACTTTTA
This sequence comes from Actinomycetota bacterium, assembly GCA_014360385.1. Lineage (GTDB taxonomy): Bacteria > Actinomycetota > Humimicrobiia > Humimicrobiales > Humimicrobiaceae > JACIXO01. The sequence continues at coordinate 1,728 of JACIXO010000286.1, forward strand.
ATATCTTGTTTGAGGGAAGTATGAAAAAATTAATTATTGAGGTTAAAGAAATAAATGGAAATTGTCCTGTGTATAAAGTTGGCGATAGAATTGTTTTGGATGATGGGTATAAAGTTAACCTAACCCAAACTTCAGCAATTTGCATGCATTCCCTTGCTTCTATTATGCCATATTATGTTGCGTTAAGTAATGGAATAAGTCCGAGTATATTGGGTTTAACAAAGAAAAATGCTAATGATAGTGCTTTTGTTCAGTGTCTAGATCCATGTGAATACACTGGTGGAGGGACAGTAATTTTTGAGGTAAAAGTATTTTAGATTTGATTTTAACTCTTATATAAAAATAATGAAAGAAAGAATTTTTAATATCTTA
>JACIXO010000287.1 GCA_014360385.1 Actinomycetota bacterium
AGTCTAGAAGCAACAGGAGACCACAAAATACTTACCACTGAAGGATATAAGGAAATATCCAATCTCAGAGAGGGCGATGAGGTATTAATTCAGCCATTCGGCAAATTTCCTGTAAGGAAAGACATATTTATAGATGGAAAAATTGAGAAGTTGAATAATTATACTCATAGAAAAGCTATGAACCTCCCTGCTGAATGGTCCATGGAACTGGTAGAAGTTTTAGGATGGCTAATCGGCGATGGATGGCTTAGAGACGATAGAGTAGGTTTTACATTTGGCAGTGAAGATAAAGATTTGATTTCCTATTTCAGTAATATAATAAACAAATGGTACAACTACGATGTAAAGGAAATATTAAGGGAAAATGGAGTAACACATCTCTCTTATCATTCTAAAGGTTTTATAGAATTCTTTAAGGAATTGGGAGTTAAAACTTATAAATCTAATAGAAAGGAAGTTCCTGAAAGTCTATTTAGTGCACCTAAGGAAGCAGTAGTTGGTTTCCTTAAAGGCATTTTTAGCTCTGATGGCAGCATAGATGATGTTGACGGCACTATAAAGATTAGTTCTTCCTCCAGAACTCTATTAGAGGGTATCCAGGTTCTTCTTCTAAGTCTGGGTATAAAATCAAATATTTTGACCAGAAAGTACTCCTTTTCTAAGAGTTTTTCGTATATAAACAAGGACGGTGAGGAAAAGAGTTATAAATCTTTAAGTGAGAATTACTACGAGCTATTTATATCCGATGGTGTTTCAAAGAAAAGATTTCAGGAGGAAGTTGGCTTTTTGCAGGCAAAAAAGCAAAAACTTTTAGATAGTTTTAAATTTGAAAAGCTATCTTATGATAATTACTACAACCAGTTTACCGACAAGGTTAAGGAAGTTATATACATAGGTAAAAAAGAAGTGTTTGATTTTAACGAACCTGTAAGTAATTCTTTTATTGCAAATGGGATAGTAGTTAGAAACTGCGGGGAGCAGCCTCTTCTTCCTTATGAAGCATGCAATTTGGGCTCAATAAATCTTTCTCATATGGTGAAAGAGGAGGCAGGAAAGAGGGTAGTAGATTACGATAAGCTTAGAAAGATAGTTCATATAGCAGTTAGATTTTTGGACGACGTGATTGATATGAGTAAATACCCGCTAAAGAAGATAGAAGAGATGGCAAGGGGGAATCGTAAAATTGGCCTTGGAGTTATGGGATGGGCGGATATGCTTATACTTCTGGGAATTCCTTATGATAGTGAAGAGGCTTTGGAGCTTGCTCAGAATGTTATGAGTTTTATACAGGAGGAATCAAAAAAAGCTTCACGAAAGCTTGCAGAAGAAAGAGGAGTTTTCCCAAACTTTAAAGGAAGCATTTATGATAGCCCTGATGGTTATAAGATAAGAAATGCAACTACCACTACTATAGCTCCAACAGGTACTCTAAGTATCATTGCTGGTTGTTCAAGTGGGATAGAGCCTCTTTTTGCAGTATCGTTTATAAGAAATGTTATGGATAATGAAAAGCTTGTAGAAGTGAATCCATATTTTGAGGAAATAGCTAAAAGAGAGGGGTTTTACAGTGAAGAGCTTATGGAGAAAATTGCACTACAGGGTAACCTTGCAGGTATTGAAGAGGTTCCTGAAAGATACAGAAGAATATTTGTTACTGCTCATGAGATATCCCCTGTGTGGCATGTAAGAATGCAGGCTGCATTTCAGAAATATGTGGATAATGCTGTTTCCAAGACTGTTAATTTTCCACATTCCGCCACAGTAAGAGATGTTGAGGAAGTTTTTATGCTTGCTTACAGGCTTGGATGCAAGGGAATTACAATTTTCAGGGATAGGAGCAGGCAGGAACAGGTGCTTGTGGCAGGAGCAGGAAGAAGAGAAGGTGTTGGGAACGGGAATGAGGCTGGTGGACAATCAAGGGAGGGTACAGGCATAATGGATGAAGCTATTAAGAAGGATGAAATTAGTAAAGATAATAGGTTTAAAGATAGAAGAGTAGCTGAGTTAGCAGGTGAGGAAGGGGTATTCCAGAAAGGTAAATCTATCTCAGCAGAATCAGTACAAAAGGAACCTGAAAAGGAGATGGAGGAAAAGCGA
>JACIXO010000288.1 GCA_014360385.1 Actinomycetota bacterium
TTTAGGAGTATCCTGGCAAAGATGCATATTTCATTTTACAAAAAATATACTTGATATAGTACCAAGAAAAAAAAGAAAGTATTTAGCAGAGGACTTAAAGGCAATCTTTAGCTGCTCTACAAAAGAAGAGGCTATAAGCCTGGCAAGAACAGTATCTAATATATACTCGTCTAAATACCCTAAAATAGAAGAAATGCTTACTATAGATATACTTAGTGCCCTTTGCTTTATGGATTTTCCTTTAGAGCATAGAAAAAGGATTAGGACAGTAAATATGTTAGAAAGATTAAATGGTGAAATTAAAAGGAGAACGAAAGTTATAAGGATATTTCCAAATAACCAAAGCGCAGAAAGGCTTATATGTGCAATGGCAATGGAACAAAATGAAGAGTGGTTATCAGGAAGAAAATATCTTGAGATGGATTATTTAATAAACAGAAATCTTGAGGAGAAAAAGACAGAAATAGAAAGTCTTGTGGCAATAATATAGGTTTAATTGGAGTAAGTGATGGACAAAATTACAGAAAAAAACTTGCATAACTTTCAAATTTGCCTACAATAGGTATTCTAATATTAAAAATTTATGCTACAGCTTCAAAATAGGTATCAAAATTTCCATTTTCAACCATAAGTCTAAATGGCATTAGATTTCTTGCTCCCTCCTTTGACCAGCTCATTCCTCTACCTTTAAATCTTCTAGCTAGCACTATATCTATATTTTTTTCTACTGCTCCAGATCCAGTAACCAGAACTTCTTTTTTAACTTTTCCTCTAAGAGCATCTACTGCCCATATATCAGATAGATTATCTTCTATGTAGGATATAAGTTCGCTTGCAGTATCACCATCAACCACCCCATTTATTTTAGCCAGTCTTATATAGTAGGGTAGTTTTTGTTCATCTCTACTATTAATTAAATTTAGCATCCTATCCAGTATATCTGGATATGGTGAAAATGCCTGGCGGAGCCTCTTTTTTAGATGATAGTGGTCTAGCTGGTGGATGGATCCTGGAAGGTAACCAGCTCTTATGTTTTTTATCCCCCTATCTCCATCTGATATAAAAAGAATGTTTTCTGCTTTAGAATAGGAGTAGTTTTTTTCTGCTATATAGCTAAAGGCTTTTCCAAAGCTGTCAATATCAGAAATATCTGCATATACAGTTTTATTATCCAAGATGTATCTTTGGGTCTTAGAGGTATTAGACTCTAACCTTTTACCGGTATAGATTATTCCTAGTTTAGCTTCCATCCACTTCCCTTTACCTTCCTTAGAAGATATTCCAGTACCATCTGCTTCTATTACTATTATTTCTCTTTTTTTGTTATCTGTTTCTACATCTTTAGCATGTGTGTATAGGCTTTCTATCTCTTCTTTCTGCTTTTGCCTTAATTTTTTACCTTTTTTCTGCACAAGTCTCCATATCAAGCGGTGATCTAGATCTTCTTCTATCTCGTAAGATAGAATAGCGCATGCCTGCCTATATGGATACTGGCTAGCAAGGTATACTGCCCTTTTTTCTACGCTTGGAGAAAAGGAACTGTTTTTTTCTATGCCGACTGCTATATCCAGTGGGTATAGCCATTTTCCATTTCTATCTACTGCTTTATATCTATCAAACTTAATTAGACCAAATTGGCTATAAAGATAACGAGATATCTTCTTTTTCTTTATATATTTCCCCCTGGAAAATATTTTTTGTTCCTTTTTAGATAAAATCTCTACCATCATTTTTTTGTACGCTTTTTTTACTTCTCTTTTTAGCTTATCTTCTATATCTTTTATGTCAGCTACTTTTTCTACATCTATACAAATTGTGTAAGTTGCTATATTATTACCCATGTAGGCTCCTTCTAGGACTAATTATTAATCGTTTTTAGCTTAGAAGTGAGCCTACCTTTAATTTCATTTAATTTCAAGTGCTAAAATTGGGACGCATCCTTGCGATAATTGTGAAATAGGTTTGTTAGGTAGAAGAGAAAGAGTTTTTTCTATAGCTTCATATTCTGCTTCAATGCGGTCTTTGTATTTAGCCATAAAGCAGTTTTCCTTCTTTTTTTATCAGATCAACAAACTTTGATGATCCTTCTAGATCAAT
>JACIXO010000289.1 GCA_014360385.1 Actinomycetota bacterium
TGGTGATGTTCTTGTTGTTGATGATTCTGAGGACATGATTTCAAGGAGGCTATGAAATGAAACTCGTAATTACGATACCCGCATACAATGAGGAAAAAACAATTAAGAATGTCATTGAAGAAATAAAAGAGCTCAAACCAGAGAATTTTGAGGAAAAGATTGATGACATTAAGATCGTTGTTGTTAACGACGGTTCCAGCGACAATACCGCCAAAGTCGCTAAAGAAGCTGGTGCTGATGTTGTAGATAGCTTCAGAAGAAATAGAGGACTGGCAAGAGCATTTAGGCAGGGAATAGAAACGGCTTTAGATATAGGTGCGGATATAATTGTTAACATTGATGCTGATGGCCAGTACAACGCTAAGGAAATTCCAAAATTAGTAAAGCCAATACTAGATGGTGAAGCAGACATCGTTTTGGGTTCAAGGTTTAAGGGCTGGATTGAGTACATGCCGCTACAAAAGCGCATTGGCAATAAGATTGCCACGTGGGTTACGAGAATTGCTTCGGGATTCCCAACTTCTGATGCTCAAACGGGGTTTAGGGCTTTCTCAAGGGATGCCGCAATGAGATTGCATGTTCTGGCGGATTACACCTACGTTCAGGAAACTATTATACAGGCAAACCATTACGGGTTGAAGATCGTTGAAGTACCTATTGAGTTTAGAAAGAGAAAAGGAGATGGACAATCTAGATTGATTTCTAATATCTTTGGATATGCCAAAAGAGCCGGCATGATAATTTTGAGGTCGTATAGAGATTATAACCCGCTGAAAGTTTTTGGGATTCTGGGAGGTATATTTATTGTTGGAGGATTATATTTTGGGTGGAGAGTTCTATCTTATTATTTTGCTACAGGGGGGGTTGGAAGTAGGCTACCTTCTGCAGTCCTGGCGACTTTACTGTTCATAGTGGGCGTTCAAACAATAGTTTTTGGCCTCTTGGCAGATATGCTTAAATCCCAGAGGATGATTTTAGATGATGTGCTGTACAGGCTGAAGAAGTTAGAGTATGAGAAGAAGGATTAAATGGTGAGAGAATAATGAGAATATTGTTTAACATTGATCATCCAGCAAAGCTTCACTTGTTCAAACATGCTATTAGAATTCTCAACAAAGACGGACATGAGACTTTGCTTACTGTAATCGAAAAAGACGTGATAACTAGCTTGTTAGAACATGATCCAATATTAAAGGAACTTGAACATATGTCTTTAGGAAAATATCCTCCAAATAAATTCAAAAAAGCAATCAAAGCCACAGATATTGAAATCAAATTGTTAAAAATAGTCCAAAAATTCAAGCCAGACATTTTAGTGGGAGGATGTGGAAACTTTTACATTGCTCACGTGGGATCTATATTGAAAATCCCGTCTCTTGTTTTTGATACTAATGATTCTGCGACAATTCAACATGTGCTAACAGTTCCATTTGCGACTAGGATATACACCCCACTTTCATATAAGAAAAATTTTGGTAAAAAACATATTAGATATAATGGATTTCATGAACTTGCATACTTACACCCTAAATACTTTAAACCTGATAAAAAGGTTCTTTTTGAGTATGGATTCTCGAAAGACGATACCCTTGTAATCTTACGCCTTGTGGGGTGGTCAGCTATTCATGATATTGGAGAATCTGGTCTTTCTGATAAATTGTTATTAAGATATATCAAAACAATGGAAGACTATGGTGCAACGGTGTTAATAACTTCCGAGAGACAGTTATCACAAGGATTTGAAAAATATAGAATTCCTGTTCCTCCTCATAGGTTACATGATCTATTGTATTATTCAACGTTATATATTGGAGAAGGTGCCACTACTGCTTCAGAAGCTGCAATGTTGGGTACTCATGCAATTTATATAAATTCTATTAAATTGGGATACCTTGAAGAGTTAGAACGTATATATAAACTGGTATATAATCTACCAAATGAAAAGATTGCACTTAAAAGAGCTATATATCTCTTAAACAATTCTAATTTAAAGAAACTCGGGAAAATAAAGCGTAAACAGATAATAAAAGACAAAATCGATGTGACAGAGTTCATGCTCAAAGAAATTATGTCAAACTTCGAAGGAGG
>JACIXO010000029.1 GCA_014360385.1 Actinomycetota bacterium
AACTAATATTTCAGAAGTTTCAAAATACAAATCCCCTGACAAGAATTTTGTTTTTGGGCTGAGTAAAGCTGCCAGAACCATAAGGGATTATCCTGAAGACATAACGACTCTGTACTACAACGGTAAACTCAGGGAGCTTGATGGTATTGATGATATAGCTTATGGTTTCATTCAGGAATATTTTGAAAGTGGGAAAATCAAGGCATATGAGGAACTAAGATCGGCATATTCTGAGGAGCTTGTAAGACTTGTCAGAATGAGCGGCCTGGGAGCAAAGTTAGTTTTTGGCATTTATGACAGGCTTGGAATAAAAAACATTATTGACCTTAAGAATTTACTTGAAAACAGAGATATTTACAGAAAAGATAGATTTTTGACCATAGATAAGGGTAAAGGCAAGGACGAAGGCAAAGGCAAAGGGCTTATTGTAGTCAGCGGTTTTCATATGAAAAGATTAAGGGAAACTCTAAGCTATTTCGAAAGGACCAGGAGCTATTTTCCAGGATGGTATATAGGGAACTTTATAGATAAAGTAGAACATGTCCTTAAGAGCATACCAGAGATTGAAGATTTCAGATTCGTGGGTTCTTTAAGGAGAAAAAAGTTATTTGTGAGCGACATAGACATTTTGATTCTCCCGTCATTTAACGTCTCTCAATATAGCCTTGAAAAAAGCATAGATCTGCTTAAGAGAATTTCGCTACTTGACTTTATTAAAACTAAAGGACTGGTGGAATTGAAATACAAAAATAAAACTGTAGGTTCCCGATTTAGAACAATATTTGGAGTAGATATGGAATTTATCATAAGTGGCCACAAGACCTGGGTGCTGGATTTGTTCTATACGACAGGAACAAAAGCTCATGTAAAAAAGATAGAGAATATAGCCAGAGAGAAGGGTTGTTTCAAAGATGGAAGAATTAGTTTAAATTCAGTGAATTCTGAGTTAATTGAACCCAGGAAACTTAATAGTCTTGTTTATAGCTTTAAGGATTTTGAGGACAAAATCATTTACGACTTGCTTGGTCTTCAATATATCCCTCCGGAGCTTAGAGAAAATCAGGGTGAGGTTGAGCTTTCTAAAAAATCTTTGCTTCCCAATCTTGTAGAGCTGGAAGATATAAAGGGAGACTTACATGTTCATTCAAGATGGAGTGATGCGACTATGGATTTTGATGATATATTGGAAAAGGCAGAAGAGTATAACTATGAATATGTTGCTATTTCTGATCACTCCAAGAGTAATGTATATGGGAATGGTCTTGATGAGAGAAGGTTACTGGAAAAGATAAGGTATGTGGATGAGTATAATAAGAGTAATTCAGGTAAAAAAAGCTCAAGTATCAGGAGCATAAGGAATGTAAGGATTCTTTCAGGTTCAGAGGTTGAGATTAGGGAAAATGGGAAGCTTGATTATAAGGAAGAGATCCTGGAAAAACTTGACATAGCAATTGGATCAATGCATAGCGGTTTTGCAAGTTCTTCAAGAGAAAATACTTTAAGAGCTATTTCAGGGTTAAGACATAAGAGAATCGACTTTCTTGCTCATCCCACTGGAGTTGTTTTTGGAAATAGAGCCCCGATGTTTATAGATCTTGAAAGGTTGGTAGAAGAAGCTTCTGAAAATAACAAGGCTCTTGAAATAAACTCATACTTTTTAAGGCTCGACCTGGATGAAAAGGGTGTAAGAAAAGCAAAAGAAAAAGGAGTGAAACTGGTAATAAATACAGATTCGCATCGTTTAAATAATATTGATATGATTGTGCTGGGAGTAGCTATAGCAAGAAGGGCTGGACTTGAAAAAGACGATATCTTAAATTGCATGTGTTTACGGGAACTTATGAAATGGAGAAGTGAAAGGTAATAAAAACATGCCTTCTTATTGGTTGATTCTTTTTTGCTAGCATCTATTACTAGCATCTATTATTTACTACTATCCATATCAGCTTTAATCCATATCCGCTTTAGATTTATCTTCGTAATACTTAAATACTTTTCGTTTTCTGAAATCAGGTATAAATAAATCTTCGCTGTTGAGTCCAATATAGTCCTGGGTCCAGCCGTAACTGAAACCAAGTTTCTCTGCATAGTTTACTATCTCCAAATATTCCTGAACTTTCAAGCGCCTGTTTAGTTCAGGGTAGTTTTTTGCTTTGTATATAGGATAGTATTGTGCCATTATACTTAGATAAACATCTGTGGAAAGTTCATTCTTTATAAAATTGAGTGTTTCTTTTGTTCCACTTATATTATCTGGCATAACTAGAAGCCTTATAAGAAGTCCCTTTTTTGCAACTCCGTTTTCGTCAAGTTTGAGTCCTTCAACCTGTCTATACATTTCTTTAAGGGACTCTCGGTTATATTTAACATAATCTTTGACCATGGAGTATTTTTCTGCCATTATATTACTGCTGTACCTTGCGTCTGGCATGTAGATATCTATTAAACCATCTAACATCTTTATTATCTGTGGGCTGTCATATCCTCCTGTGTTGTAGACAATAGGAACTGATAACCCTCTTTTTCGGGCAATTAGAAGAGCCTTTACTATTTGGGGGATCCAGATAGTTGGAGAAACCAAGTTTATGTTGTGACAACCAATAGACTGTAATCTTAACATAATATCAGCAAGGGAAAAGATGCTTGTCTCTTCTCCTTCATATTCCTGACTAATCTGGTAGTTCTGACAGTATACACACTTCATGTTACAATAAGTAAAGAATATAGTCCCTGAACCTCTACTTCCTGATATGGGTGGCTCTTCTCCATGGTGAGGCATTGCCGAAGAAATCACGGGCTTGTATCCAGCTTTACAGAATCCTTTTTCTCCTTCTTTTCTGTTTACTCTGCATTTGTGAGGACAGATTACACATTTCTGTAGAATTCTATCCAGTATTTCTTCAATTTCTTCAAACCCGAGTTTTTTCATTTTTTGTAGCCATTTTTGCTTTTTAAAATTTAAATTTTGTAGTGTTATTCTAAATTTTATAGTGTTATGTTTTTTTAATATCTTTACAATTCTACCATGAATAATTCCCTGAATGTATATACTATTCCTCTTTACCATTTTTAAAAGGCTTTTTATGATCCGCAACTCTAAGCTCTCTTTGAGATAGTAAGTTGTTTATATATTGATTGACACTCTCTATGATTTCTGGATTATCCAGGAGGGCTTTTTCAATTTTATAGATTCTATATTCAAGGAAATATTCTGGAGGTATTTTTAGGCCATCTGCAATTATTTCAATTGTTTTTATTGGTGGGGCCTTTATTGTTTTTTTAAGTTTACTGAAGTAGCTATAATTAAGGTTTGTCTTTTTTGCGAGGCTTCTTAACTTGACTCTCTTTTTTTCAAGTATTTCTTTTAAGGCTTTGCCAAAAGGGCTATTCGAATGCTTCATGCTTAATTTTTCGCCTAATTTCGCCTAATTTCGCCTAATTAAGCTTGGGTTTTTGTCCTGTAAATGTCGATTTTTCGACAAAATTAAAAATCCTGGTTGAAGAATTGGTAAATATCTTTGAAAAAGTTCCCAACTTATATCAAAAGTTCTCTTAAAAAAATATCAAAGATAGTTCTGAATCAGAGGTTCAGTGGTGTATATAAAGCCAGATTAAATTTTTAGTGTTTGACCTATACTAACTCATATTGAGGACTTTATGTAATAACTTGGAGAATTATTAAGTTGACAATTTATTCAACATAACAAAATATGGAGTACTAAATATGGAGGAGTAGAGCTTACAAAGTTTAAGGTAAGTTTAAGGAAGTTATTTAAAATATGATCTTAAAGAATTTAAAGAATTTACATCTTCTATTACTTGTTTAAAGCAGGTTTATGAAGTTTATTTAGAATAAAGATGTGTTTTATTAAAAGATTTCATAAATAAATGTTTTTTTAGTTTTTTTACTTTACATTTATAATTACGGGTTATATAATTAGGATAATTTGTGCATATAAATATATATGCTTATGATTAAAAAGTCACAAGGTTATATTAGCTCAAATATAAGTAAGAGTCCATACGCAAATAATAGTCTTCCCATAAAGGAATGGCCAGAGCAGGAAAGACCCAGGGAAAAGCTTATTAAACTTGGTCCTGAACAACTTTCTAACTGTGAGCTTCTGGCTATCATAATAAGGACAGGGATTCGCAGCAATGGTTTGAGATGTTCTGCTCTTGATTTGGCCAAGAAAATTTTAATAAAGTATTCAGACTTGAAGAGTCTTCTAAGTATTTCTCTTTCTGAACTGGCTGAACTTGAAGGAATAGGTGAAGCGAAAGCTGCACAGATCATTGCAGCGCTGGAACTGGGCAAAAGGGCTATATCGGAATCGAATGGAAGTATAAAAAGCTTTCGCTGCAGTGAGGAAGTAGCTAACTATTATATTCCACTTCTTAAAGATTTAAAGAAAGAACAGTTCAGGGTAATACTTCTTAATGTAAAAAATAAATTGATAAAGGAGGTTCTTATATCTCAGGGTTCACTTACCGCCTCCATCGTTCATCCAAGGGAGGTTCTCAAGCCTGTAATAAAGGAATCAGCTGCCTCAGTTATATTTGTCCATAATCATCCAAGTGGTGAGCCTGAACCTTCGGTTGATGATATTGAAATTACTAACAGGTTATGTAAGTCATGTAATATTCTGGGTGTAAGTGTACTTGACCATATTATTGTGGCTGAAAATGGATATTTTAGTTTCAGGCAGAAAAATATGCTTTAAAAATCAAAAGTAACTCAGTTAAGATTCAGGGCTAAGTAGAGCTTAAAATCCAGATTTCAGTCTCCTGTGGCAGTTCATCCTTGCTTACCTCTACTGTATGTCCAACTTCTTTGAAGTTTTTTACCTTTCCAATGAAGTAATCTAGAGTGTTGACTCCGATTTTGGTATCTTCTTCCTTGTAATGCATGGGTATTGCAACTTTAGGTTTTATATCGTTTATTATTTTCAAAGCCTGGCTTGCATCAATTGTATAAATTCCCCCTACTGGTATAAGAAGAATGTCAACATCTTTTAAAGAATTTACTTGTCTTTCATCGGGTAAATGGCCTAGATCTCCCAGATGTGCAAATTTTATCCCATCCACCTCGAACTTGAATATGATGTTTTCTCCTCTTTTTAAACCTTTTGCCTCATCGTGATAGGCAGGGACTCCTTCAATGTTAATATCTTCAAAAGAAGTCTTGCCAGCTTGTCTAATAACTTTTGGATTTCCCTTAAAAAGGGAAATATTTGAGTGATCAAAATGTCCGTGGGATACTAGAACAACATCAGCACTTACATCTGGTAGTCTTGACTTTACTTGCTGGTCATAGGGATCGGTACCTATTTTGGTTCCCCTGGCTGATTCGATGACAAACATAGCATGACCCCAGAAAGTAATTTTTGTTTTTTCAACCATTGTTTTCTTCCACCTCCATTAATTGACTTATTGGCTAATTTTTATTAATATATGCAATTGCTGTATGGTATATGCTTGGAAATAGGTAAAAGGGCCCATAGCTCAGCTGGTCAGAGCAGCGCACTCATAATGCGGAGGTCCCAGGTTCGAATCCTGGTGGGCCCACCATTTAAATTTTCCAAACTGTAAAATAAACTTCAAAACTTTATAAAAGCTTATAAAAGTTATCTTTGTTTTTGTTTGAAATCTTTTGAGTAGCTTTTATATGCACCAGATATAGATATTCTCATTATTATATAACCAATCATATCACCGACTGTTATCCTATTTGTTTTTCTGATTATAGCATTTCACCAAGCGTTAAGTGTAGCGTAAAGGGTCATTTTGTAAAACAACCAAACAGGTTCACTTGGGCCTGTTTTCTGGTATCCGATCTTTGGTTTTGTTTAATGACTTTAGTTTTAGACTTGGTGCCAGACCTTTAATTCCACGTTTTGGTTTCAGGTGCCTGGTGTTATGGTAGTTTCAATTTGCCTTTTTCTATTTATGAATAAATATTATAATATTTAAACCAGTAATACAATTTTAGCCAGGGCACTTTAATGATTCTTAAAACTCTCGTAGAAAAGTTAGACTCTCTCTTCCAGAAGAAGCTAGCTTTTGAGTGGGATAATGTGGGTTTACAGGTTGGAAATCTGGATAAAGACATAAAGAAAATTCTTATAACTCTCAATCTTGACCACAGTGTTGTAAACGAAGCAGTAAATTCCAGAGTAGATTTAATACTGGCTCATCATCCCCTTATTTTTAATCCTATAAAAAGCATAATCAGTAGCGATATTCCTCAGAAGAAAATTCTATCTCTAATTGAAAACAGGATCGCGCTTTATGTGGTGCATACCAATTATGATATTATGCAAGAGGGCCTTAACGAATATGTAGCCAGAAGACTGGGTTTGGTCAGGTTAAATGTTATTGATCCTCACAAAACGCAATGGTATAAGTTTGTCATTTTTGTCCCACTGGAAGCAGAAGAAGAGATAAGAAAAGTTATATGTAAGCATGGCGGGGGAAAATGGAGAAACTACTCCTGTTGCACATTCAATGTAAGAGGGAAGGGCACCTTTGTTCCTCTAGAAGGAGCCAATCCCTATATAGGGGAAGTTGGAAAGATAAGCTATGTGGATGAGGTTAGAATAGAGTGCATTGTTAGCGAAGATATATTAGACGAGGTAGTAAGCTCAGCTATTAAAGCTCATCCATATGAGGAAGTTGCTTATGATATATATAAGATAGAAAATAAGTTTGACGAGGTTGGGGTGGGGAGAGTGGGTGAGTTAGAAGAACCTGAATATTTTGTTGATTTTTTGCAGAGGGTAAAAGAGAAGATGGAGGTAAGAAACTTAAGGTGGCTTTGCGAAAACTGTGAGGAGTTAAAAAGTAAAAAGATAAGCAAAGTTGCTCTAGTTTGTGGAAGTGCAAATTCTATGGCTTCAAAGCTTGCGTCTCTGGATTGTGACCTTGTAATCTTAGGAGAGATTAATTATCATAACGCTCTTCATATTGCAGAGAGTGGAAAAATATTGATAGAGATAGGACATGGTTGTAGCGAAAAGTGGGCTGTAGAGGATATTTATAACAAGCTTACAGATTTAGTTTGTGCTCATGGGTGGGAGATTGAACTTATAAAAAGCAAAGCTAAATGCATGAACTGGAGGTTTTACATTGACTGATTTTAGTTTTAGTGCTAGTTCAAATTTTGATGTAGTAAATTTGCTTAAACTACAAGCTATAGAGAACACAATACAACGGGAGGCAAAAAAGATAGATGAACTAAGGAAAAACGAAGAACTTTCCTCCAGGGAGGAAAGGTTAAGAGAGATTAATGAGAAACTGGACAAACTAGAGAAAAAATATAGAGAGCTTGAAACCAAAAGAAAGAAAATGGAAGATGAGGCAGGAATCCAGAGTGAGAAAATTAGGAGAAATGAGCAGAAGTTATTCAGTGGAACCATTACCAGTGCAAAGGAGCTCATGAATCTTCAGAATGAAGTTAAAATCCTTAAGGAAAGTAATGAAGAGCTTGAAAATAAGATACTGGAATACATGATAGAAATAGACGATGTATTAGAGGAAATAAAGGAAGCGAGGGAAAGAAAAGAAAAACTTGAACTTTGTATAAGTAGTCTTAAAAAAGATCTCGGAGAGAAAGTGGAGTTGGTTGAAAAAAGAATAAGTGCATTAAATGAGGAGAGGAAAAACACAATTTCTATAATTCCAGAGGAATATTTACAAAAGTATGAGGAACTGAAAAATAAAAAGGCAGGCATAGCTGTTGGGTATTTAAGGGATGGGTTTTGCAGTGCGTGTAGCATGGAGATACCTGCTGCTGAATCTGAAAAAATGACGAATCTCCACCAGATATATAGATGTCCTCTATGTGGAAGAATGATTATGGTTTACAGAGAAGAGATTGACAGGATAAGTGAAGAGATGGACTCAATATAAAAAATGTTGAAAATACGAGAGGGGTTATGTGTTCAAAACTATCATTTAATATAGGTTATCCCCTCTTTTGTTATGTGTGCGATAGGGGTTATGTGTCTAAAACTATAACTTTATAAAGCAAATTTTGTCTGGACTCTCCAGTCTAGACCCTCCGTTAAAACTCTTTGCATGAAGCAAAGTTTAAAGGAAAGCTTGTGGAGAAAGAGTCTTACTTAAAAGTCTATTTTGATGGTGGCTCGAGAGGAAACCCGGGCCCCTCTGCTGTTGGGGCAGTTATCTATGACGAGAATGGTAAAAAGCTATCAGAGCTAAGTGAATTTATAGGAGAAAAGACAAACAATTTGTCTGAATATATAGCGTTAGATAGAGCTTTAGATCTAGCTGGCAAATACAGGAAAGAAAATGGTAAGAAAAAGATTCTGGTTTTTACTGATAGCAAGCTTCTTTATAGCCAGCTTAAAGGAGTCTGGAAGGTCAAGGATAGCAATATTCACGAAATTTATTCGAGTATAGCTAAGAAGCTTAGCGAGTATGAAGTTGTAGACTTAAGGCTAATTCCCAGAGAAGACAACAGAGAAGCAGATAGACTTGTAAACCTTGCCCTTGATAGACATGAGTATGAGCGTGAGTCTTCAGAGGATGAATTTAACATAAGATTTGGAAGAATAGAAGATTAAAAACGATTCTTTAAAGCTGTGCTTAAGTTTGTAAGGTTGATTTTTTAATCTATCCTAGTAATATATAAGAGTGGCTGGGGTTGGTCGGGTAGTCGCGCAAAGGGGTGTAAGATATAAATACTTATACACCTTTGTGAGGAAAGTCCGAGCTCCACAGGGCAGGATGCTGGGTAACGCCCAGCGAGATTAGGCGTAAGCCTAATCTCAGCGAAAGTGCAACAGAAAATATACCGCCAGGACGTATGAAAAACGTTCTGGTAAGGGTGAAATGGCGAGGTAAGAGCTCACCAGCAGCCTGGTGACAGGCTGGCTTGGCAAACCGCATCCGGAGCAAGGCCAAATAGGGAAGAGATAAGGTGGCCCGCCTTTCTTCCGGGTTGGCCGCTTGAGGTAGATAGGAATATCTACCCTAGATGGATGACTACCGCTATTTATGGGTTACCTTTGAGAAATTCCACTTTTGTGGGATATCTTTATGGGGTGATCCATAAGTAGTACAGAACTCGGCTTACAGGCTAACTCCAGCCGATTTCTTTTATGAAAGGCTGGAAAATTTACACTGCCAAATAAGCTGTCAGCTATACTCTCTTATAATTATCCCACGAATAAATACTAAAACTTTATTT
>JACIXO010000290.1 GCA_014360385.1 Actinomycetota bacterium
TATAAAAAAATACTTGAAGAACTTATAAAAGGACCCGAAAGATCTGAGCTCTATCCAACTCTTCCATCAAGCACCAGGGTAATATCAGTAGAGGTAGAAGATGGCCTTGCCACAGTAAACTTAAGTAAAGAAATCCTAACAGATACAACCCAGATACCTCATAGCTCCATCACAGAAGTCCTGGCTATTTCATCTATAGTTAACACTCTTACTGAATTTGATGAAATAAAAAGGGTAAAAATAATAGTGGAAGGGAAAGACAAAGGTGAAATAGACGGTATCCCGATAGAAGACTTCTGGGGACATGTTGGAATATATGAGGAATTTGAAAGAAACGAAAAAATAATATGGAAATAGATGATTTCTTCCCCAAATCAATTTCATCTATAAAAAACGGAAGAGATTTCATAGGATGGCTTTGTACTTATACTCCTGAAGAAATAATAGTTGCAGGAGGATTCACCCCTTACAGAATGATGGGAAGCCTCATTACCAATAAATCAGAAAGTTTTTTCCCAATAAATTTTTGCCCCTATCTAAAATCAGCATGGGAAAGTCTTTACACAGACAGGAAGAACAAATTAAAAGCAATAGTCTTTACCACCTCCTGTGATGGAATGAGGAGGCTTATAGATACCTTTAGAAAGTATAGACCAGATATACCAGCTTTTGTCCTTGATGTACCCAGGAAAAAAGACTCTGCTTCGCTGGACTATTTTAGAGAAACACTTTGTGAATTTACAAGGTTTATTGAAGAATTAAGGGGCCAAAATATAACCCAAGAAGAACTTATAAGAGCCATAGAAATAGTAAATAAAAAAAGAATCCTCCTCAAAAGACTGAAAGAAATATATGAGAGCTATTTCCCGCTAATTGATGCATCCACATATTTCAAAATAATGAAAATCTCAATGACCTCAGAGCTAGAAATATTTGTTGAAGAACTAGAGAAATACATAGATTTTGTTTGTAGTAACTCTTTTGGTAACAGCTGCACTACAAATAATAAGTCTACTATTAATAGCTGGTATAATCTTGGGATAATTGGAAACTTTATAAACGAAGATAGATTATGGGAGATATTCTCAGACCTAAATTTGAAGATAAGTTTTCAGGATTTGTGTCTTTCAACTAGATATTTTGAAAACTTAGTAGAAGTAGCATCAGGCAAAAGTCCACTACAATCTATATCGGAAAGATACCTAAAAAAACCATCATGTTTTAGAGAGGCATCGCTCGGACAAAAACTTATTGAAACCGAAAAATCAATTAGAGCAAATGGCATCGATGGTATAATATTTATAACACTAAAATTCTGTGACAACACGATGTATTTCTTTCCCTTACTTAAAAAAGCTCTGCTGGAGAGGTTAAAAATACCATCGCTCTACTTAGAAATTGAATATCAAAATTTCTCGGCAGGGCAGGTCAAAACCAGAATTCAGGCTTTCCTTGAAATGCTTGAGCAAACAAGGTAAGAACAACAGTAAAGACAATTAAAGCCAGCAAATATTAGAAAATACCAAACACAAATAATATGAGGAAAGTTAGAGATAAGGATAAGTTATAAGGATAAAAAATAGAAATAAACAATAAGAATAATACTCTGGAATGCTCCAGCCAACTTCAGTAGAATGAATCTAAAAGAACTGGTAAAGTTAAAACTTAAGAACAACCTTAACAGAGATTACATTAGAAAGATTCTAAATCTAATCGCTTCCAGGCCTCTTCTTCACCTTGCTGGAAGTGCTTTTTCATCTGTTTCAGACAAATACTTAAACATCTTTAGTTTGAAAAGCTTGAAAGATGCTTACTCTGAAAAGTACCCTGTAGCTTATGGATCTCTCTTCTTACCATATGAGCTATTCCACGGCCTGGGCATCACCCCTTTCCTGCCAGAAGTTATGGCAGGATATGCAGCAGCCCTGGGACTTGCAGACAAGGCATTAAAAAAAGCCACCTCTAGCTGGTATTCACAGGATCTGTGTACTTTTCACAGATGTGGATCAGGAGCAGTGGAACTCGACTTATTCCCTCACCCTAAGTTTATTGTATGTACGAATCTAGCCTGTGATGCAGCACAAAAA
>JACIXO010000291.1 GCA_014360385.1 Actinomycetota bacterium
AATTGGTATCTGTGATAACATACTTTCTCCTTTCTTTTTTTTGCTTCTTTTTAAGTTTCGTTATCTTTTTACCCTTCATTAAAAAATTCTACACACTCCTTCAAAGTCAACTAGCACTATTATAGCACTATTAACTAGTGTTAGTTTTATCCTTTAGGTTATCTACTATTTACATTATAACCAAAAAGTTTAAAGTTTTGTAAGAAAACCTGGCTAATCCTGGCTAATAAACTCTGCCTTACTTCTTTGCTTTTCAAGCATTTTGCTTTAAAACAAAGGTTTTCAAGTTAACACCCTCATTGTAGAGAAGGCTAAACGTAACTACATCTACCACCTGGTTCCAATTCAATTTTGCTACCTATACAAATTGCGAAATTTGCTGTATTATGAATCCTAACTTGAGCCGAATAAGATATCCTCCCTTCGAACCACTCGGTACTTGATATATTTAATATCTGAAAAAAATAAATAAATAAAAATAAAAAATCCCCATCAACCATCAACTAATTGAGGTGAAAATGATGAACTCTATAAACGCATCTAAACACAAGCTTTCGAAACCTACAGTTGTGCCAAAAACCATTTTCTGGGTAACAGTAGGATTTTTCATAATCCTGATTTTTTCTGTAACATGGATTCCTTTTCTGTTCATACAGTATGCTCTCCAAATACTTTTAGCAGTAGCAGGAGTATTTGGTCTTTTTGGCCTGGCATTACTTATCCTGGTTGCCAGAGAGGGTTTAGAAAAGAAATTTAAGACTTTTCTTATTCTCACAGGTGCCTCTGCTATTGGAATACCTGTAAGCATGGCTCTCCACAATCTTGTTTATGGCCTGTTTATCAGGTTTCTTGGAGAAAATTTCTGGGAAAGAACTGCGGTTGGGGATGAGCCTGTCTTCTTCACACTTGCAACGATTATATTGCCAATAGTATTTATTGTAGGGGTAATTGGAAGCATTGTCCTTTTTATCAGGAGAAGAAAGATCTAAACTATTTAGCTGCGCGCTAGACCAAGCTTCACTACATTCTGGAAAACTCTTTATATTGTTGTGTATTTGTTATGTATTAGCTGTACTGCCTAAGCTTGGTGTTTATAAGTTTACTACCTCCAAGCAAAATATTTGATAATATACCTAATAGGTAAATCGAAATTTGATAAGAGTTTGAATATTTTAAATAGCTAAGGTATAATTAACCAGTAATAATAAGTATTACTCAATCAGGCATAACAGGATCTGGAGGTAAAATGTCAAGAGCAACAAAAATTTTAAATATCTCACTGAGCAAAGAATTATATAAAGAAATTGAAGATACTGCAAAAGAGGAGAACAGAACAAAGAGTGAATTATTAAGAGAAGCATTCAGGCAATATGCTTCAAATAAAAGGTGGTCTCAAATAAGAGCATGGGGAGATGAAACTGCAAGAAGAATGGGAATTAAGGACGAAGAGGATATCGATAAGATATTGCATGAGAAGTAAGGCAGTAAATTGAGAATAATTTTAGATACAAACATTTTCATTTCAGCAGCTGTAATTGGAAGGGTGTGTGAAGAAGTAATTAAACTTTGCAGAGTTAGAAAAGTAAGTGTGTTTGTCAGTAAAGATATAATAAACGAGATAAAAGATAAGTTGGTAACAAAATTTTCATGGAAAGAAAACCAGATAGAAATATTTCTGGACAATATATTAGAATTCTGTAACATTGCTGAAGTTAACAAAAAGATTGCTTTTGTCAAAGATGATCCTGATGATGATAAGGCATTAGAATGTGCAGTTTCAGCAAAGTGTGATTACATAGTAACTGGAGATAAGCATTTATTGAAATTAAAATCCTACCAAAATATTAAAATATTAGGACCGGCAGATTTTCTGCTAATATTAAGTCGCTATTTATAGTACAATAATGATTAATATTTTTACCTAAAATTTTTACAATTAATCTTGAAAAACTACCCTCTAATGCCCTAATACTATCCTGGCATCATTAATATAGGCTTATATAGGCATAATCACTTTCCACACAATTCTTGCAAGCTCCTTAAGAAGAGTTCTATCAAACAGAAAATACATACTGGCTATCT
>JACIXO010000292.1 GCA_014360385.1 Actinomycetota bacterium
CTTTCAAAAAATTTGTAAAATAATTTATTAATTAAATAATTGCCAATTTTATTATTAATATATTGAAGTAATCTTCAATTTTTGTTTTTAGCTGAAAATAATATGTTATATATGTATTTGACAAAAAGTAGTTATAATAATATGATAATTGCATAAAAAAATTAGTTTTATAACATATTAACAGGATGTTGTTTATAGATTTGAATTAAAAGCTAGGTCAGCCTCTCGATTTAACTAATAATTCAGGGAAAGAGCTAAAAAAAGTTTATAAAACTGTGAAAACGATACTATTAATCAATAGAAATAAGAGTATAACTAATGATATATCCAGAATAGTCTCAGACAAGTTTAAAATAGTATCTCTGGAAAGAGAAAGCTATATAATTCCGTACATAGAGGAGTATATGCCTTCTTACATCATATTAAATCCTGATATACATGACTTTGAGACGATAGTAAGCTATATAAATAAAAATACTGAAGCTAAGCTAATAATAGCTGGTAGTTACAGGAAATCAGCTGAAAATAGCTGCTATAAGCATGTTTGTGTTAGTGAGATTAGAAGCCTTGAAGATCTAGAACAGATTTTAAACATAATTGATGAGATTGAAGCAGAGGAAAACCCTGTTAAAGAGGAATATAAGTTCATACCCCAGCAAGTAATATCTTTTTATTCCGTTCAAGGGGGAGTTGGCAAAACAACTCTTGCCTTTAACCTTGCCTGGTTTTTAAAAAATCTGGATGGAGCCAGAGTTCTAATAGTTGATCTCAATTTCTGCGAGGGGCCATCTGACCTGACAGTTAAATTAAACCTTTCTTCGAGTCCCAATCTTGGATTTTTTATAGAAAAGATTTCGAATGAGGAAGAAGCTTTTCTTAACTCAATGGTTAGCATTCGTAGTGGGATAGATGTTCTCCAGCCCCCACTCTCCCTCTGTCAGAGCGATAGGTTTAATATTGATATGTTAGGCTCTTTGGTCTATCTGGCCAGAAGGAATTATAACTTCATAATCGCTGATGTGCCTTTCAGGTATGATAATATTTGTCTTGAGATGCTAAATCTTTCCACCATTTCCTTCCTTGTCCTCTGGCCTTTTTTAGGTTCTGTTTTGAGAGGGAATAGTTTTGGAAAGTTTTTGCCTGCCAATCAAAGAAAAGGCATTATCTTTAATCTTGTCCGGGACGAAGAGGTTGGGAACCTAAAGGAATTTGAGGAAATGCTTAACCTTCCTTTAGTGGGGATAATTCCCCATTTTTGCAAGGAGGAAAGGAAGTTCATAAGAGATGGCAATGAATTTTTCGAAATTCTGGATTTTCAACAGGATGTTTCGAAATTAGCTAAATATGTAATTTGAAATGCAAGAAGAAAATGTATTGTACACCATAAAGGAAGTTTCAGAGTTAGTTGGCATTAGTGAATCTGAGATTATAAGAATGGTTATGCTAAAAAAGCTCCCTGCTATAAGGGTCGGCAAAGCTATCAGGATCAAGGAAGAAGACTTAGAGAAATTTCTTGATAGCTTTGTGGGGGAGGAAGAGGTCAGTGCCAATCACAAAGCCCCTGTTCTTTATACCGCGGAGCAGGTGGCAAAGATTTTACAGCTCTCTGTTGATAATGTCTGGAATTTACTTAAAACAGGTAAGCTAAAAGGTTTTAAAGTGAGGGAAGGGAGAAGTTCCTGGAGGATTCCTTCTGATAGTCTTGAAGAGTTTATTAAGACCAGAACAAAGACATCGGTATGATCTCAAGGGTTTTGGAGTTTTGGAGTTTTGGATTTTGTAATGAGGGGTGATGAACATAAAAACAGGTTAACTTTGTGGGAGAAGCTTGCTATAGCAGTAATTGTTTTTTTATTGGTGATTATAGTGATTGTTATATTCTATGAAGAAATAGAAAAATTTGTTGAGGCTTTTATGGACTGGTATGAGAAAGGCTAGAGAAGGAAGGCTTAAGTTCGGGTAGAGCGGAGCAGAAAAAAATTTATTAAAAGGAGGTGAAAAAAATGAAGAAATTGATTAGTATATTAATAGCGCTGGGTTCCCTCATTGTGATCTGCGGCGGAGTTAGAT
>JACIXO010000293.1 GCA_014360385.1 Actinomycetota bacterium
TTCACACCTGTTTCTATTTTATTTTTTCCTATAATTCAAATTGAAAAATACAAACCACAGATATCTTTCTAACCTCCAGGGTACTATTTTTCCTACACTTTAAATTCAAATCAGTTTTTCTAACTTTACCATACCAGCTATTCTTTCAATAGAATAGCTTCCAATACTAGACATCTCATCAAAAAACCTTATCTTATATGAGCCAGGTCCTTTCACAGAAGATACAGGCGTTGCTGCAATCTCTCCTGCTATTCCAAAGCAGCAGAGAGCAAGAGAAGATGCAAAGGAATAATCCTTTTCTACTGCACAAAACGCACCTAAAACTGAGGCAACCATGCATCCTGTTCCTACAAAGCTACCAAGCATAGGGTGCCCATTTTTACAAATATAAGTTTTTTTTGAATTTGAGATTACATCTTCCTTTCCCGTTATAACAACTGTTAAATCTTTCTCTTTTGCTAGACGTCTTGCTATCTCTACTGGATTACCCTTTACAGACATTGCCTCAACACCTTTAGTTTCCGCCTCTACACCTGCCAGAGTAGCAATTTCAGAGGCATTTCCTTTAAGAACAGAAACTTTAACACTATCAAGAATTTCTTCAGCTTTCCTTGTTCGTAGAGTAGTTGCACCCACCCCAACCGCATCAAGAACCACCGGGATACCTTTTTCATTTGCCTTTTTCGCTGCCAAAATCATAGACTTAACAAGATTAGTAGTTAATGTACCTATATTCAATACAACTGCACTGGCTATAGAAGCCATCTCTTCTACTTCCTCTTCTGCGTGAGCCATAACCGGAAGAGCTCCAATAGCTCGTGTTATATTAGCACAATCATAAATAGTTACCCAGTTAGTTATGTGATGAACAAGAGGCTTTTGTTTTTTAATTCTTGAAAGAAGATCAAGCATTGCCCCAGCTACATTTTTGCTATCCAAAACTAAATCTGACTTCGAACTCACTCTTGCCCTCCTCCATCTTTTAATAAATTTTTTAATAAATATCTAATAAATAAGAAATAAGAATTTAATATTTTCTAAGTTTAACATTCTTTAAATCACATATGTTAAAATCTTTAAGTAAAATAAAATCTTAAAATAAAAAACTACCGACCAGGTAATGATCGGTAGTTTTTAGCAAGTAAAAAATTTCTTAGAAATAAAGACCAATAAGCTTTAAGCTTTAAAATACTAGCTATTTAGCAAATACTTAGTTAGACCTACATTCCAGCTTTCTTACTATTTTCTGCTTCTTAACTTATTTAACTTATAAAGTTAAATAGTTTATATTTTTAACCTAAAAAACAAACTAATTATTTACTCTAACCTTATATTTGCTTTCCTACGCTAGCATTACCTAGGTCAGGTTCAAAGGGTTGGCTTAACAATGATTTTAGCAATGTTAAGCCTCTCAGCCATTTATGGGCACCCCTAGCATTTTTTCAAAAGAACAAAGTTTGATGTATATTATCACATCTACTAAAAATCGTCAAAAAACTAAAAAAGTCAGTAACGTCAAGTCTTTACCCCAATATTGCTAATTTGCGTATGGGATCTGAGCCTAAGGCGCTAACTACAACCAGTAGAGCAACTAGCACAAGTGCCTGAACAACTCCTGGAAGACGAGGAGCCAGAAAAATCATCATTTTTAGAGGAGCTTCCAACTCTTATTGGCGAGAAAATCCTCAGTATACGCTTACTACCACACTTCTCACAAGCTATCTTAGTACCATCATCACCAGCGAGTACAGCCTCAAAAATATTTCCACAATCTTCACATTTAAAGTCAGCAAACCTCATAGCTTTCAGCCTCCAGTTTCCCTGCTCCCTATTTCCCTAACTGTTCAGGTAGAGCTTAACCACCACAACTTTAGCTATTGCAGCTTAACTACCCAATCTATTGATAACTTCCTCAGTAATAAGCCTAACCAGCCTGTCTATATAGTCCTTTCCATTAGAACAACTGCACGAAGAATTCTCACAATAGTAACAATTCTGAATATTGCTTGTAGCATCAGGTTCATTCTCCAAACCTGGAACCTTAGGATCTATTTTATTATTTAGATTCTG
>JACIXO010000294.1 GCA_014360385.1 Actinomycetota bacterium
AGCAATCCTGGGGCCAATCTCATTAATCTTTTCCAGATCCTCATATTTTGCCTTCATTAACTCGTCAAGACTCTCAAAGTGTGATGCGAGTACATCTGCTATATGAGAGCCAACATATCTTATACCTAAAGCAAAAAGAAGCCTTGAAAGTGGCCTTTTCTTACTTTCCTCGATTGCATTTAGTAGATTTCGGGTAGATTTGTCTTTAAAATTTTCCAGAGAATATATATCTTCGTACTTTAAGTAGTAAATATCAGATGGATCGCTTATAAGCTTTTTACTTAGAAGTTTTTCTACTATAGCAGGACCAAGCCCATCAATGTCCATTCCACCTTTCGAAGCAAAGTGAACAATTCTTTCAAATTGCTGAGCTGGACAGGCAACAGAAGTGCATCTTCTCACTGCCTCTCCTTCAGGCCTTACAGCATCTGAGCCACATACAGGACACTTGTCAGGCATCTTAAATTCTTTTTCAGTCCCATTCCTTCTCTCTTTTATAACCTTTACTATTTCGGGAATTACCTCGCCAGCTTTATGAACCAGAACCCAGTCGCCAATTCTTATATCCTTCCTTTTTATCTCATCCTCATTGTGAAGTGTAGCATGCGTTATTGTGGAGCCGGAAACACTTACTGGCCTTAAAACAGCGACCGGAGTAAGAGCCCCGGTTCTTCCCACGTTTACTTCGACGTCAACGATTTGAGTCGTTGCTTCTTCAGGTGGGAATTTGAAGGCAATTGCCCACCTTGGATTTTTCGAAGTCTGGCCAAGCCTTTCCTGGAAATCAAACCTATTTACTTTTATAACTATTCCATCAGTCTCATAGGGAAGCTCCTTTCTTTTTACTTCCCACTCATCACAATACTTCTTAATCTCATCAAATCCCACTACTTTTTTTATGTGTGGATTTATCCTAAAGCCAATTTCCTTAAGGTAAAGGAGCGTATCAAAGTGGTTATCAATATTAAGCTCAGGGTTTCTAACCACCCCATAAATGAAAATATTTAGATTTCTCTTAGCCGTATTCTGGGGATCGATCTGTCTTAACGAACCAGCTGCAGCATTTCTCGGATTAGCAAAAAGAGGAAGGCCTTCTTTTTCCCTTTCCGCGTTTATCTTTTTGAACTCATCTTTCCCAAGATATGCTTCTCCACGTACCTCAAGTCTCGAGGGAATATTGTAGCCTTCTTTTTCAAATAATCTTAAGGGTATAGATTTAATAGTCTTTAGGTTTGCAGTTATATCCTCCCCCACTACACCATCTCCACGAGTTGCTCCTCTTACAAATCTTCCGTCTTCATATACAAGCGAGACTGCCGAACCATCTATTTTAAGCTCACACGAAAATTCCACCTGCTGCTCATCCAAGCCAAGGTCTTTATACACCCTTCTAAGAAAATCTCTAAGCTCATCATAGCTAAATGCATCCTGAAGGCTTAACATTCTTTCTCCATGCTCAACTGTAGGAAAGCCTCCTTCCACAGGAGCCCCTACCCTCTGGGTAGGAGAATCATCAGTTATAAGCTCAGGAAATTTCTCTTCAAGCTTTTCTAACTTTCTCATAAGGACGTCAAATTCTGCGTCACTAATAATCGGATTGTCCTCAACATAATAGTGATAGTTATGTTCGTTTATCTCTTCTCTAAGTTCTTCCACTATAAGAGAGGCTTCGTCTCTGGTTACTTTATCTATGCTAAGGGAAAGTAAATCCTCCAAAGAATATTTACGTTTTTTCTCTACCATAATAAAACTCTCCTTTTATATTTTAAAAAATTCTCCTTTTATATTTTAAATTAGAAAAATAAGTTAGAAAAAAGCGAAATCTCGATAAAATGATTGATAAAAACATAACAATTATACAAATAATAACTCTTCTCGTTAAGAATAAATTATTCCAAAATGTTTTTTAAAATATTGTATTATTTTATATTGACAAATAAATATACTTATATTATTATAAGCTCCGATACAATAATTATATATTTTTTGATATTTTTGATAACTTAATATAAGTTTTTATAAGTTTTTAAGCAATAGAGGCTAAGACTTACATTCTAGTAAA
>JACIXO010000295.1 GCA_014360385.1 Actinomycetota bacterium
AAGTTGAAAATAAATGATCACGATAAAAAGGTTATTTTTTTTGAAACCTTAAGAGAAAGTGGTGCTGGAGTTAGCACCGGTGGCTACGATGAGTTTAGCACTGGATTTGGCTTCAGAACGGAAAAAACTAGCATAAGAGGCAAGGAGAGGGAAAGCACTATTGAACAAAAGTCTAACCTTTTTGGCAAAAAATATGATTACACTTTTGAATTTGGAAAAATAAGAAAGGATATAAAAAAGGTTGCTGACAGTCATGGATACTCTTTTGACACTGTCTTGGCTGAGAGGAATGTAAGATAATCGAAAAATTCCTAGGGAGTTATCTTTATTTTTTTACAATTTTTTCTTAGAAGTTCTTTTGCTTCATAACTTTCTACACCTGATATATTTAGGGATTGATCTTCTACTTCTTTTGATATTTCAACTTTGCATACTCCAGAAATTCCTTTGTCAACCATCACCAACCAGCTAATTCTTTAAATAATAATTCTCCTCTTTACTATTAAAACTATACCACCAATTATGCCAACCAATAACGCTAAAGGACATAAAATTGTAGCAAAAATAAAAAATACCGGCTCATCTCCTATGCCTGCCCAGAAACCTTCTCCAAAAATTTTTATAAAAAGTGCATATACAAGATTATGAAGAACTGAGCCTACAACCATACCAATAGCTGAGGCACCTGTGAGAATAAAAAATGCTTTTGAAATTCTGGTAGACTTTGCTTTAATTGCTAAAATAATAAGAGCTATACCCAGGCAGGGTAATACAAGCGCTGAAGCAAAAAATAGGTACCTGTTAAATAGATCAATTAAATTCATAATAAAAATGTTTGAAATAGTTATAATAAAGAAAGCTACTGTTATCCAGAAAATTACTACAGTGGAAATATAGATTTTATTTTTCTTATCCTCCATTTTATAAATCCTCCTGTTTATTTTTTTATAATCACATAGGAATTTATTATACGTTTTTTATGGAAATAAGATTCTAATTTAATTTCTAAGACAAATCTTAGTCTTACCCAAATTCAGGTTTTCAATACTCCCATTTTTGACTTTATATTATATGCTAGAATTATAAAAAATAAAAAAACAAAAGAATTCAGACTACTCCGGTAACGTCAGCCTACCAAAGTTTATCTAAAAACTTAAATTTCCACTATCATTGATAGATTGTATTATTTCGTCTAATTGATACAAATACGTAATAAATAGAGGTAAATTTATCAGACTATAGTGGTAAATTTATACTTAAAACCTGAACGCATAAAATACCAAATCCCTAAAGTTTTACCTAGTGAAACAATACAAATAAAAATAAAATTCAATGCACCGCCTTATTCTGACTCGGTTATATCAAGATGGAAAATAATTGACCCAGGTGGTAATTTTGTATTTCCGGATAAATATGGAATATGGTGTCAGGTTGAGGCAGTTGGTATGTAACTAAAACCTCTATATTTTTGCTATATAATACGCTTTTTACATGAGTACTCCACAATAGTGTTATACACTACTTGTAATATATATTATACGAAATAGTAAATATTTAAAGTACTAACAGTAAAGGTAGTTTATTAACATGAACCATAGAAGGAAAAATTGCCTATAGTCTAAGAGCCAAGAGAGGTAAGAGCATGAATTACTATTTGTATTCTTGTATAAAATGATTTTATTACGTCTTCTTCTAAGAATTGATTTATATTATAGTCTAAATATAAACCTGCTATTAATATACCTACAATTTCATTCTCATAATCAAAAATTGGGCTACCAGATTGTCCTTCTATAATATTATCTGTGCAAATCTCATTTATTAATATTCTATTATCATAGAGCTTGGATATCACAAATTCTGGAGCATCATTATCGTCATCAAGGATAAAACCTCTTTTTACTTTATCAGAATAAAAAATTGCATAATCATTACATCCTTCAGTATTGGAATTGTATTTTAATAATTTAATTTTCTTCCAATTATCAGAATTATCTTTTCTATATTCAAAATTATTTGCCTTAATAACTGTTCCATTCTCAACTTGATACTCAACACAAT
>JACIXO010000296.1 GCA_014360385.1 Actinomycetota bacterium
ACCTTAGCTCAGGCAATAGACGCGGCTGCCACGTCTTTCACGGTTGCAAACGCTTTAATTTTCCCAAACCCGCCGTTTAGGATTACTGTCGACAACGAGATCATGGAAGTGGGAGCAAAAGACAACTCCACTAACACCTTTTCTAGTGTGTTGCGCGGCCAAGAGGGAACCGTTGCAACGAGTCACGCCAGTGGTGCCGCTGTGGAAAACAGGCTGACAGCGGGAACCTATAGTGAACTTGCTGCACAGGCCGACCTGGATGCCCTGAAAGCGGCCCATGATGCACATTTGGCCGATAAAGTGACACATGGTGTTGGTAGCGGGTATTATATTACCAAGACATCTCGCTCTGACCAACTACCCAGTTGGAATGACATTCCCGATAAGCCAAGCACTTTCCCACCTTCTTCCCACGCTCACGCAGGAAGTGATATTTCCTCTTCTGCTTCTGGTACTCCAGGTGCACGGAAAATCTACATCTCCACCGCAAATCCTTCTGGCGGATCTGATGGTGACGTTTGGTTCAAGTATGTGTAGGCGCGGTGAGTCGGGATGGGTATTGCGATTAACTTTTCTGGAGTATGGAAGGATGTCGCTGATGTCAAGGTCAACGTCAGTGGTATATGGAAGCAAGTTCAAGCAGTCTATGCCAATGTGGGCGGAGTATGGAAAGGAGTATGGGGATGGTTCGCCAAAAACTCCATGCCTGCGGCGAGGTACGGCCTAGCTGCAGCAGCTCCTGGTAACGGTAAGTTTTACGCCGTGGGAGGGTCTGGCGGTACGTCCGCCAACACGGAATACGACCCCTCTACCAACACATGGACAACAAAAGCCTCCATGTCCAAGGCGAGGTACGGCCTAGCTGCAGCAGCTCCTGGTAATGGCAAGTTCTATGCCGTGGGAGGGTACAGCGGTGGCTACCTTGCTACCAACGAGGAGTATGATCCTGCTACTAACACCTGGGTAACAAAAGTTCCCATGCCTACAGCAAGGAACTGGTTAGCTGCAGCTGCCCCAGGTAATGGTAGGCTCTATGCTGTAGGGGGATACTCAGGTACTTACCTAGCCACTAATGAAGAGTATATACCATAACTTACAAAGATTTGAGGGGGGTCTGTAAACATGTTCACTAAAATCCAAGTTTGGCAACGTTTGAGTTCTAGAGGTGTGAATAAATCTCTATCTGAAATTGAGGTTGCCCTAACACAAGTAGACCAGCAGAGTATCTTCGACAAACATCGTGCACGAGTCAGAGTTGAGATATGGGATAAGAAGACTCCAATAAACGGAGTGCCAGCTGAACGGATATTTGCTAGTCGAACCGATATTCCCGAAAATGGAGAGGTCTACTTACTTTACATCGATGATCGGTTAGTATACTTCCAGCCACACGACCCTAATCAGTCCGGGTTGGTAGCTATGACAAAGGATAGTGTGCTAGCCATTGCCAACCAACACGCTGACCAGGTAGCCGAGGAACTTGCAAATGAGGAGATATTTGAGAAAGTATTGGAGCAGTTGTTGTAACGCAGTAGGACTTAAATGTGCAACATTGACCTGGGTTCGAGGACATGGTACGATTAAGCCAGCAGGCTAGGGTAAGGCAGGCCACCTTACCCAAAAGGCGCACTCCTGGGCGCTTGCCTGCTATTCCACCACCAGGAGGCCAAACACCAACGCCAGGGGGTTGGTCATGCCATGTCCTATCCTATCCAGGTTTCGGCGGGCGAGCGCCTACTTGCCCAGCTTGTAGACGGACTTACCCAGCTATGCCCCAACGCAGACTCCTTGCAGGTGCGGATGAAGATTGCTAGTATTCTGTCTCTCTCTATGAGGTTAAGCCGATTAAATTATCCGGTGCTCATCCGGACATTCAAGAGAAGATAAGACAGTTCTTGGCAGCAAAGAAACTCGAAGGCTTAAGCCCATTGACGCTAGAAGGCTATGAAATCGAGCTAAGGATATTTGCAAATGCGATGCAGAAGCCTGTAGCGGAGATTACTACAGCAGATATCCGCCAATTTTTAGGCCAGTTTCCGCATTTGAAGCTTAGCTC
>JACIXO010000297.1 GCA_014360385.1 Actinomycetota bacterium
CTCTCCTTAAGCTCCTATTATCAAGTTCATTATACCAGCAAAGAGGTACTGCACACCATGCATTATTAATAGCATTTAACAAAACTTCAGCCATTTTTATTAAATCATTAGTTCCACTATAGCACCTTAGCAGAGGATAATTACCTTTTCTCGAAGCCTGGTAAAGTTTTCTGAAATCATCTTCAGTTCTCAATGGAACACCTCCTGCTCCATCCTGTGTCCTATCCATCTTTTCAGGATGAAAGAAAAATTCCTGGGTATTCTGGTCAGGGCCTATTGAAATTATGTCAACCTCTCCACTCAAAGAAATTTTGCTTACACCATCAATGGTTTCCTTAAGCGTTGGCCTTCCAAAGTGATGTCTTATAAGAGGGTAAGGCTTTTTATATCTTATCCTTTCAATAAGAGTCTGTGGGGGAATACCTAAAGTCTCTTTACTTTTTTTATGTTTAAGATAATTTTCAATATCCTCTATTTTTTCTCCACCGCTAAATATAGCAGTAAAAATGCCAGATTCTTTCGCAATCTCAGCTACGGGCTTCGTGGTTCCAAGAATAAAATCTGGTACACTCTTCCCAACTTCTTTCTTGTTTGCCATGTCATTTTTTATACCAGAGATTATATTTTTCTTTATCTCTTCAAATAAAGGAAGGGCACTTTCTGGAGAAAGTCTGTAACTAACTGCAACTATGTCAGGTTTATAACTCTCAATCTCAGATTTAAGCTTGTCAATCTCAACCTGAGTTCCTAAAAACTTTGTCTCGTAACCAAGCCTATCTGCGATGTTTAAAAAATTGAGTATTCCTGCAACATGAATACAGCTCCCTATGCAAGCTCCAAGTATCTTCTTTTCCTTTACGGCAATTTTTATGTCCATGTTTTTTTCTTTGCGAAACCACTTAACTTTCTCTTTCACAACTCACACAACTCATATTATTCCATCCCTTTTGTCAGAATTTCTCTTATCTCCTTCACAGTTAAACCTTCCAGACCCAGGCTTGTAAGATTCCTTCCCTCTTTCCTGAAATCCCTTTTAAATATAATGTTTGCAATGTTTATAAGAGAATCAATAGTAGGAGTTTTAACCCCGGCAAGCTTCGCAAACTCTGATATAGGAACAAGACTTGTGGGAACATCTTCAGTTATATATCTATTGTTTATAGTTCTTGGAGCCATAATCCCCACATATCCAGGATTACTGTGTATGGCATCAAACAAATTGTCCTCAACTACATTATAAGCCATGGATAACCAGTCTATAGCAGAATAAACTGAATTTCGGTCAAAAATTCTTCCTACTTTTACTCTCTCCTCATCAACAGCTTCTAAAATCCTTGCTACTGACTGTGTTACTCCTTCTATGTAAAACTGAAAGTTTCCCATTGTTGATTCAATTCTGCTTGCATTTAAAATACTGATGGAAGGATGAAAGACAGCTCCCATGTTATTGAAACTTGTCTCTATCACACTGGAACCAGGAATAAACTCAGGAAATGCTACATTTAACTTTTTAACAACCATGTTACTCTTGCCAGACGGTATAGCAGCTACAGGTATAGCTTGTTTTATCCTGAATATTTTAGCCTGAGCAGGCCCCATACCTCTACTTGCATATATGAAGGTTTGAGCTTCAGCTACTATAACATTTTTCCTATTTCCTTTTTCTCGCAAAGCCCTCAAAAATTCTAAAGCTCCGCAGGTTCGCCCGGGATTCAAAACCACAATCTGGTCATCTTCAAGATATGGAGCACAAACTGAAGCAATATCTCTGTGGGCGTCTGCAGGGACAACCACCATTATTATATCTACTCCTTTTACAACCCTTTCTATTCTATCGGAAATAATATTAAGTCTACCAAATCCATTTATTTCCCCTTCAAGCTCTATTCCCCTCATCTTTATTATTGGCTTGATTCTTGAGAGAGTTCTATTGTAAAGATTAACCTTAAAACCTTTTATGGCCAGGTGCGCAGCAATTGCTTTCCCACCATGGCCTGCACCTAAAACTGCGAAAGTTAAATCACGCATAATCTAATCCTTCTCTAAATCACTT
>JACIXO010000298.1 GCA_014360385.1 Actinomycetota bacterium
GAATAATTTTATTTGCTCCCTTTGGAATTTCAGATAGCCCGACTTCATCTGGATTAGCTTTAAGTAACTTTAAAGCTTCATCATCATTTTGAGTAATTAAGTTTCCTTTGGTATCCAAAACATAAAAAGAATATCTATTTCCTTTCTTGCAAAAAATAACAAAACCACAATTTTGATTCTCATCTTTTGCTTTCCTTATACATCTTAAGTTATCTGGCATGTTTTTAATTTTTTCATAAAGTGAAGGATTTTCTCTCATTAACTTTCTAATTATTCCTTCAGCTTCACTTACAATAAATTCTTCTTCATCAAGAATACCCTCGTCCCGCGCATCATAAATTGCGTACATATCTTTTTCATTTAATATTTCCCTATCATCAAGATATTTACCATCTTCGCCAAAAAAATTATGTATCTCCTGAATTCTTCTTGAAACTCGCTCACTAATTCTTAAATTTTCTTCAAGTTCTGCTTCTGGGAAAAAATTAAATATATATATTTCATCCTTTTCCGAACCAATTCTATCAACTCTTCCAACTCTCTGGATTAATCTTACTGGATTCCAATGAATATCATAATTAATAATAATGCTACAATCCTGGAGGTTTTGACCTTCACTTAATACATCTGTTGATATTAAAATATTAACAGGGTTATTTTTATCCTCATCGCTTGCTTCATTTGCAATCGGTGCAAATCTTGCTACTATCTTGGCAAGATTTTCAGATTTGCTCGTAGCCCACTCAATTTCATTACCAAACAAATCTTTTAACTGATCATACAAATATTTAACAGTATCTGCATACTGAGAGAATATAAGTATCTTTTCACTGTTTCCCTTTTCTCTCCTAATCTCCTCTATCTTTTCTTTTAGTTTTATAAGTTTATCATCTTTATCAGGTGTAATATTTTCGATTATCCCTTTTATTTTTTCAAAAATTTCTAAATCTTTATTCAAATCCTCCTTTAATTTTTCAATTTCAAGACAAGAAATTTCATACTTTTCTTTAGATTTAGATAATAAACTTTCAAGTTCACTTCCAAAATCAAGAGAATCGTCAGAAATATCATCCACAGAATATATAAGATTCTGTACACTATCTCCAATAGGTAGAAGACTTAAATTATCAATAGCATATAGATATTTTTTATGAATTTTTATTAGATTACTGATTGTAGATTTAAATGCAAAAATGCTACTTTCAATTCTTTTTAGAAGCAGGACTTTTACAAAACCCCTTAAATTTTTACCAGCAGATTGTAATTCTTTGTAAGGTGATTTATCCCTAAATTCTTTTTTTACATAATTAAACAAATTATATCTAGCAAAAGTTAAATGCTTAAAATAATCAAGTATTTCAGAATACATATTATGATAAACTTGCTCAATGCTATATAGTATAGGCTCAGGAATGTTTCTTCTTGGAAATACTATAGGTTTTCCATTAATCTTTTCATCAGAATAATATTTTTTTATATGCGATCTTGTTCTTCTTATTAAAAGCCTTTGAAGCAGTGCTTGAAATGATACCTTCTTTTCTATTACATTATTTATAAAATCTCTCAAATTCGATGGAGTAATAGGTATATTAGTTTCATCTTCATGGTGAAATAGCTTTATTTGATTATAAACATCATAAGGACTATTATTTTGAGGTGTAGCAGTTAAAAGTACTAACTTTTTTTGGTTTTTATCTTTATGCTGTGATAAAAACTCTAAGAGGTTTCTGTATCTATTATTTTCACTATTTCTAAAATTATGCGATTCATCAATAAGAATTATTTCCTTATCTTTATATTTATTAATTATACCAAACCCATTATCCTGACTTAGCATCCCCATTGATAAAATTTCAGCACCCAAATCATAGTAGGTATCATAATGCTTCCACATTTCCATAAGACGTGGTGGACATATAATTAACGCTCTTTTTCCTCTTTTATGATAATAATCAATTATTGCCGAACCAATAAAGCTTTTGCCTAAACCCACAACATCGGATATAAAAACTCCATTATATTTTTCTAAAATATTTATTGCTTG
>JACIXO010000299.1 GCA_014360385.1 Actinomycetota bacterium
ACTAACTTTGCTACCCATGCTTCCAGTTCCTAACTACAAATATATCTTTTAGATACTACAAATAAATAATGCTAATAAAATAGTGCATTAGCGTGTTTACTTTCCCAAATCTTCTACTCTTATTATATTCAGTACTCTATCCACTACATCAAGCCTGGAGATTTGCTCTATTGAGCTATACATGTTTTTATTAACAACGTCATGGGTTATGAAGACTATCCTTGCCACTCCCTCGTGTCGAGTTTGCTTCTGAACCATTGACTTTATACTTACATTATTATCCCCGAATACTTTAGCTATCTTTGCAAGAACTCCAGGTCTATCGGTAACATCCATAAGTACATAAAATCTACTTACAGTCTCATCTATAGACTTAAGTTCTTTTGTTTCAAAACACGTACAACCGTATATCATCCCTTTTCTTTTACGATCAAAATTTCTGGCAATCTTGATAATATCTCCCACTACTGAGCTTGCAGTAGGTCTATCTCCTGCCCCCCTTCCATAGCTCATTACCTCACCAACATAATCCCCATAAACATACACAGCATTGTTCGCACCATCAATAGAGGAAAGAATATGATCTTCAGGTATAAGCGCAGGATGAACTCTTACGCTTATCTTGCCATCTTCTTCACTTCCAATGGCAATAAGCTTTATTCTGTAGCCCATCTCCCGGGCATTTTCTATATCATCTATAGTTATCCTGGTAATCCCTTCCCTATATACATCCTTATATTCTATCCTTGAATTAAATGAAATAGAGGCCAGGATAGCAAGCTTACAGGCTGCGTCATCACCCTCGATATCAGATGAAGGATTTGCCTTCTCTGCATAGCCAAGTTCCTGAGCTTTCCTTAAAGCGTCCTCAAAAGCAAGACCCTCCTTTTCCATACGTGTTAAAATATAATTGGTAGTTCCATTAATTATTCCCACAATCTTACTTATTTTATTAGAAGCAAGAGACGACTTTAAAGGTCCTATAATTGGAATTCCGCCTCCTACGCTTCCTTCAAAAAGAATATCTACATTATTTTCTTCAGCAGCCTTAAATAGCTCTCTTCCCCTATTGGCAATGAGATCTTTGTTCGCAGTGACAACATACTTCCCTTTGCTTAGAGCCTCCATTACTAACTGGTATGCAGGTTCTATTCCCCCTATGAGCTCTATAACTATATCGATGCTTTCATCATTAATGATGTCAGAAGGATTATCACTTATCTTGACATTCTCAAGCCCGTCAACTATTGGCCTTTTTTTCTTTACATCTTTCACTACAATTGTCTTTACACATAGATTCCTTCTTATCTTTTTAGAGAGATAGCCCTTCTGGTTCTGGATTAGCGAAAATACAGCTCTTCCAACATACCCAAACCCAAACATCCCGATATTTACATTTTCAACATAACTACCTTCAGTACCATTATCAATATTATCTTCAACATTTTTAGAAGTTATGACTTTTACTTTTTGATCTCTCATGTTAACTCCATAGCTTTACTCTTTTTAATTTAAGGATATTGCCCAAATCACTCATACAAGTTCTTGTTACCCTTCACAAGGTCTTCATATGTCTGCCTCTCTATCCACACCCAGCTTTTCCCATCTTCAACAGCAATTACAGCTGCTTTTGGCTGGCCATTATAATTACTCGCCATTGTATAACAATAAGCCCCTGTAGCCGCTAAAGCTATCATGTCACCTGGCATAACTTCAGGAAGAAGCACTTTCTCGATTAAAACGTCGCCACTTTCGCAATGTTTGCCAACTATGCAGTAAGCTTTCTTTAAAACCTTTCCCGAAATTTTTTTGTCAGCATAAACTCCTTCTGTAGCTTTTTTTGTATTCTCTTCTATATCCATTCGATTAGCAATAAAAGCACTGTATTTTGCGCCATAAAGCATTGGTCTTATGTTATCAGACATTCCCCCATCAACCGATAGATAGTTTTTAACTCCTGGTATTTCTTTTATATTGCCTACTGTATACAAAGTTATGCCTGAGTTCCCAACAATCGACCTACCAGGTTCAAGGCACAGCTT
>JACIXO010000003.1 GCA_014360385.1 Actinomycetota bacterium
ATAAAGGTTTTAACAGATGAAGAGAAAAAGTTTGCACTTGTGGTAGTTCCGGATGAGCAGCTCTCGCTAGCTATTGGGAAAGAAGGTCAGAATGCAAGACTTGCTGCTAAATTGACAGGGTGGAAAATTGATATAAAGAGTGAAAGACAATATGAAGAGGAGCTGGAAAAGCTAAGGATCGAGAGACAGAAAATGAGAGAGAAGTCAGGCGAAGCTAAAAAATGATTAGTTTATTTAGGTGAGTTGAAAGTGGGTATTAATAGAATCTACCAGATAGCCAAAAAGAATAACATTTCCTCTAAGGATTTACTGGATATTTGTTCTGAGCTTGGCATAGAGGTTAAAAATCACATGTCAGCCCTTGAAGGTGAGGACTTAAGAAAAGTTCTTGAGTATGTTAGCGGGAGTAAAAAGAATAAGGAGAAAGAAAAAAAGCCACCCAGGAAACCTGATTGGGAAGAGGAAAAGAGGCTAAATATCAGAAAAGTGCTGGATATGGAACTTGATAAGGAGGAGGGACTTGGCAGAGTAAGGACAAGGATTGCTGGGAAGGGAAGTACTGGCATTAAAAGGGGCGAAGATGAACCATCCATTATCTCTAAAAGAAGGCTGGATAGGGAGAAACCTAAGAAGGAAGTAAAAGTTAAGCCTGAGATAAAAAAAGTTGTTGAAATACCTGAGGGAATAACCATAAAAGAACTTTCTGAAAAGATAAGTGTGCCATCCAATCAAATGATTCAGACACTTTTTAACATGGGTGAGGTTGTCAATATAAATCATCCTCTAGACAAAGACCTTCTAGAATTTTTATCTCACGAATATAACTTTAAGTACAATCTTATAAGTTTTGAAGATAAAGTAGATGAAGTTTATGAAGATAAGGAGTCGGAACTAATCCCTCGACCCCCAATAGTAACTGTCATGGGTCATGTTGACCATGGCAAGACTACACTTCTTGATGCAATCAGGCAAACCAAGGTTGCTGATAGTGAAGCTGGAGGTATAACTCAGAAGATAGGAGCTTACCAGATAGAATATAGCGGTAGAAAGATTACTTTTATAGACACTCCTGGCCATGAAGCTTTTACTTCAATGCGAGCTCGTGGGGCTAAAGTTACTGATATAGCGGTAATAGTGGTTGCTGCTGATGATGGGGTTATGCCTCAGACTGTGGAAGCTATTAATCATGCAAAAGATGCAGGCGTGCCCATGATAGTAGCTATAAATAAGATTGATTTACCTAATGCTAACCCTAACAGGGTAAAGCAGGGTTTGGCTGAACATGGCCTGGTTCCTGAGGAATGGGGCGGAGATACTATTTATGTGGAAATATCGGCAAGAAAGAAAACAAATATAGATGAGCTTCTTGAGATGATTCTATTAGTTTCAGATTTGCATGAGATAAAAGGAAATCCTCAGGCACCCGGAATTGGTGTAATTATTGAGTCAAGGCTGGACAAACAGCTTGGTCCTGTGGGTACTGTGATTATAAAGCGCGGGACTATTAGAGTGGGAGACTTTTTTGTCACAGGTAGTTCTTATGGACGGATAAGATTGCTCCGAGATGAACATGGAAATAATCTTAAGGAAGCCTTGTTATCTCAGCCTGTTGAAGTTTTAGGTTTTTCTTCAGTACCACAAGCTGGAGATAGGTTTTTTATAGTTAAGAACGAAAAGGTAGCTAAACAAATAGTAGAGAAAAGGTTAAACAAACAAAGGTTACTTGAAATGACAGGTGCAAAAAGACATATTACTCTGGAAGACATTTCAGAATTATCAAAGCAGGCTGAGATAAAAAGTCTTAAATTGGTGCTTAAGGCTGATTCCAATGGGTCTCTGGATGCTATAGAACAGGCGCTTCGAAAAATTGAGGAAGATAAGATCAAAATTAATATAATTCATAAAGCAATAGGCGTTATATCTGATAGTGATATACTTCTTGCATCAGCTTCTAATGCTATTGTCATTGGATTTGGGGTTGAGCCTACTTCAAGTGCCAAAACTCTGGCAAAAGAAGAGAAGGTCGAAGTTAGGACATATGATATAATTTACAATTTAATAGATGAAATAAAGCTTGCACTTAGGGGCTTACTTGAACCCAGAGTTGAAGAAGTAAAGAAAGGCTCAGCTGAGGTTAGAGAGGTTTTTAGAATATCAAAGA
Organism: Actinomycetota bacterium; assembly: GCA_014360385.1. Classification (GTDB taxonomy): domain Bacteria; phylum Actinomycetota; class Humimicrobiia; order Humimicrobiales; family Humimicrobiaceae; genus JACIXO01. The sequence continues at coordinate 2,162 of JACIXO010000003.1, forward strand.
TTGGAACAGTGGCAGGATGCTACGTTTTAGAGGGAAAGGCTGAAAGGGATAATAAGGTCAGAGTTATTCGAGAAGGAGAAGTAATTCATGAGGGAAAGGTCGTGTCTATCCGCAGGTTTAAAGAAGATGTAAAAGAAGTAAGTGCTGGTTATGAATGTGGTATAAAGATAGAAAACTTCCAGGATATAAATAAGGGTGATATTCTGGAGTTTTATGAGGAAAAGAAAGTTCTGGGATAATTTTTCTAGAATGATAATTCATAAAGCAATAGGTATTCTATCGGATAGTTATATAAGACAAGATTAATATTAATATTTTAGAATAATTTTATAAAAAAGTAGAAAGATGGACAGGATCAGAAAAATAGAAATAGATTTGAAGAGAGAAATAAGCTATATAATTAATGCTAAAGTTAAGAATCCAAAGGTCAGTTTTGTTACCATAACTGACGTCAGGCTTTCTCCTGATTTTCATTGGCTTGATATTTTTGTTAGCATTATGGGAAATCAAGATGCTATTAACGAAGGAATGAGGGGACTCAAGGAGTCCATCGGATTCATTAAGAAGAACTTAAGGGAAAGAGTTAAACTAAGAATAATGCCTAAAATAAACTTTCTTTATGATACTTCTGTTGATAAAGGTATAAGAATAGCCGAGATATTGGAAGACCTGAGCAGAAAGAAATAATACAAGAAATAAAACAAAAGCATTGAAAGATCTGGAAACTTGGAACCTGGAAAATTACTCAGCAAGATATCAGATATTATAAGATCAAACAAAAAATTTTTACTCCTCACCCATTCTTTCCCGGACGGAGATGGATTAGGGTCGCTCGTAGCCTTGTATAAGCTTATAGTTGAACTTGAAAAAAATGCTATTATGGTTTGTAATAGTGAGATACCTTATCAATATCTATTTCTTCCAGAACTAGGGAATCTCAGGAGAGATCTTGATGAGATAGACATCACTCAAAAAGAGTATGTAACTTTTTGCCTGGATAGTGCCGATGAGAGAAGGCTTAGAGTGAATTTTGAATTAATAAAGCAAATCTCGAAATTAGTTGTGAATATAGACCATCATATTAGCAATACTAACTTTGGGGATATAAATCTGGTGGTGTCAGAAAAGTCAGCAACTGCTGAGATATTATATGACTTAATAAAAGAATATTTCGAAGCTTATCTCGGTTATGAAATAGCTCTCGGCCTTTACACAGGAATACTAACTGATACTGGAAAATTTCAGTATTTTAATACCAGTTCCAGGGTCCATCAGATAGTAAGCCACTTACTGGAGTACAATGTTGTTCCCTCCCGCGTTTTCGCAAGTATATATGAAAATGAGCCTTATAATAGGTTTAAGCTCATTCAGCTAGTATTAAAGAGGGCAAGTCTGATCAAGCCTCTTGGACTTATTTATTCCTATATCCTGAAAAGTGACTTTGAAAGACTGGATCTACCGTTTTCATCTCATGATGGAATAATTGAACTGCTTAGAACTGCAAGGGATGTCGCAGTTGCTGCACTGTTTAAAGAAGTAGATAAAAATCTTTACAGAATAAGCCTTCGGTCGTCAAATAGCTCTATTAATGTGGCAGATATTGCCAGCGTTTTTGGGGGTGGTGGCCATTTGATGGCTGCAGCATATGTTCAGAATGGGAAATTGAAGGATGTGATAAGTAGCCTTGTAGAGGTTACTCGCAATAAGATTGGAGGAAGAATTGAGTAATAAAAAATCTAGCTTGCTCTACGGGTTTGATGGATTGTTACTGGTAAATAAACCTTCTGGTATAACTTCTTATGATGTTATAAGAAGCTTAAAAAAAAATTCTTAGTAGCCAGGATAGGCCATGCTGGGACACTTGATCCTTTAGCTACTGGTCTACTAATAATCCTTTTAAATAAGGCTACCAAGTTATTCTCTTATTTCCTCTCTCTGGATAAAGTTTATATAACCAGGTTAAAATTTGGTATTACTACAGATACGTGGGATAAGGATGGGAAAGTTATTGAAACCAAAGAGGTAGAAAAGCTTGATGTGGAAAAGCTCTCATCCATTGTTTCTGGGTTAGTAGGTGATTTTGACCAAACTCCTCCTTTATATTCAGCTATTAAATACAAAGGAAAACCTCTTTATTTATATGCAAGAAAAGGTGAAGAGGTCTCTTTAGGATCCAGAAGAGTCAAGATTTACAATATCGAAATTCTTTCGGTACAGGGTGATGAAATTGTTCTCAGAATAAGTTGTGGTTCAGGAACTTACATAAGGTCTATTGCCTATGAAATTGGTAAGAGGTACGGTTGCGGAGCCATAGTGGATGAGCTTAAGCGCATAAGGATTGGGGATTTTAGAATTGAGGATTCTATAGAACTGGATAAACTTTCTAACCTGAAAGAGGTGGATAAAAATAGAACCTGTTTTATAAAAATGGAAAAGATTCTAAAGGATAAATCTTAAAAATGTATAGGAAGGCTTTGAAAATAATTACAAAATAATACCTTTGCAGGTTTTCTCTCAGGCCAATTAGAAAGTTGTAATTTGTAAATAATTGAATAAAATAGAGTAGTTTATAAATCCCAAGGCTTTGAATTAGGGTTTTTTAAGATAGTTTTTGTTAAAAGATTTCATCCAGAGGTTGGATTTGGCTAAAGTTTTTTATTTAGAAAACATTAAAAAAGGTCTTTTTAAAGATACGATAGTAGTTATTGGATATTTTGATGGAGTTCATGTAGGACATCAAAAAATAATAAGCCTGTGTGTAGAAAGAGCAAGGGAGCTTGGTGGAAGCAGCCTTGTTTTTACTTTTGACAGACCTCCCGTAAACATAATAAGGAGGGGTTTATATAAGAAACTTATTACATCTCTGGAAGACAAAATAGAGCTTATAGAAAATATGGGAGTTGATTACATAGTATTAGCGAGATTCGATGAAGAATTTTCCAGGCTTACTCCAGAGAGTTTTTGTAGAGAGGTATTATTGGAGAAACTTGGTCCTAAGGAAGTATTTGTAGGGGAAGGCTTCAGATTTGGCAGGGATGCAGAAGGAGACAATGTTTTTCTAGGGAATTTTCTTAGCTCCTATGGAGTTGTATTGACTACAGTGCCTCTATACAGGGTAAATGGCATTATTGTATCGAGTACAGCGGTAAGGGAATATTTATCAAAGGGAGATATAGAAAAGGTAAAGAAACTTCTGGGAAGGTATCCGAGAATATCAGGAAGGGTAGTAAAAGCTTCAGGAAGGGGCAAGAAACTCGGGTTTCCAACGGCCAACATAGATGTAAGTGATAGATTTGTTATTCCAAGGGATGGAGTATATACAGGTATAGTTATGATAGAAGATCAAAAAGAGAGGTTTTTTTGTGTTGTAAATGTAGGGAATAACCCTACTTTTGGAGGAACAAAGAAATGGGTTGAAGCTCATGTACTCGATTTTGATAGGGATATGTACGGCAAAAAGATAAGTATTTATTTCCTGAAAAGGATAAGAGATGAAATTGTGTTCAGGGATGAAAGTGAGCTTGTTAAGCAAATAAAGACTGACTTAAGCACTGCGAGAAAATATTTTAGCGATGAGTTCAGTGAAGAATATATGCATTCATTGTAATTGAATATTGGTTGTGATAAATTATTTAACGGATTTATTTAGAGGAGGTGTATAATTGGTGCTGATTGGTGAACAAAAGAGAGAAATAATTGAAAAATTCAGGACCCACGAAAATGATACAGGTTCTCCAGAGGTCCAGATAGCTCTTCTTACCTTCAGGATTAATCGATTAAACGAACATTTGAAGGAAAATAAGAAAGACAACCATTCAAGAAGAGGGCTTATCATGATGGTTGGGAAGAGAAAAAGACTACTTGAGTATTTGAAGAATAGTGATATCGCAAGATATAAAAGACTTATTAAGGAATTAGGCTTAAGGAAATAAGTCAGATTATGTAGCTAAAGTTGGTTCACAATTAAGGTATTTTTTAAGACAAAACTATTGTCAATAAGGGCATTGATTGGATGATTGGAAGTAAGGCTAAAAATACATGGACTCGGAATAGATCGGTAGTAGAATTTGCATATTTGTGTTGTTTTATATATTTATATAATTTAGAGGAGGCGTAAACCATAATTGAGAAGTGGAATGGGTGGAATGGAATATATTGAAAACAAATGTGAGGTATCTATAGGAGATAGAACTATAACTTTTTTTACAGGAAGGCTAGCCAGACAGGCAGATGGCACAGTTCTGGTTAAATGCGGAGGTAATGGTGTTCTTGTTACTGCTGTAATGAACGAAAATCCTGTTGAAGGAGTGGATTTTGCACCGCTGACTGTTGATGTGGAGGAGAGAATGTATGCTGCAGGGAAAATCCCTGGAGGGTTTTTCAAGAGGGAAGGAAGAGCAAGTGAAAAAGCTATTTTAATCTCAAGACTTACAGACAGGCCTCTTCGACCTCTTTTTCCAAAAAATATGAGGAACGAAGTTCAGATAATTGCTACTGTTCTTTCAGTGGATCAAATAAATCCGTATGATATCCTGGTTATGAATGGGGCCTCCATGGCTCTTTGTATCTCTGATATCCCTTTTAACGGACCTGTTGGTTCAGTAAGGGTGGCCAGGGTTGACGACAGGTGGGTGTTTAACCCTGTCTTTGACGAGATTGAAAAGAGTGTTGTAGATATTGTAGTAGCAGGAACAGAAAATGCAATTTTGATGGTTGAAGCAAGCGGCAAAGAAGCAGATGAAGAGATAGTTCTGGAGGCTATTGAAAGAGCCCATCCAGAGATTAAAAAAATTATAGAAGTTCAGAAAAGATTTGCTGAGGATGTGGGCAAAAGGAAGAAGGAGTTTTATAGTTTTGAAATAAAAAGCGAGATAAAAGAGAAGGTTAGAGAAATTGCTCTGGATAAAATACAGCAAAGACTGGATAAAGTAATTGAGTATTCAGGTAGAGAAGATAGAGATAGTCTATTAAGTGGAACAAAAAAGGGTTATTTTCAGGACGAAATGAGATTAGTTCAGGACGAAGTGGTTAAAAAACTGGAACAAGAATTCCCTTCTGATGTTGAAGCTATAAAAGGTGCCCTTAAGGAACTTGAAAGGGAACTAGTCAGAGAAATGATACTGGAGAGAAACATAAGACCTGATGGCAGGAAACCTTCTGAAATAAGGAGGATAAGCTGTGAGGTTGGTTTATTTCCAGGCACCACTCATGGAACAGGTCTTTTCACCAGAGGTAGGACACAGGTTCTTACAATCTTAGCCCTGGGTTCGATAAAGGAAGCACAGAGGATAGATACGCTTGAAGAAGAGGAAGAATTCAAAAGATTTATACATCATTACAATTTTCCACCTTATTCAACCGGTGAGACGTGGCCACTGAAGGGGCCAAGAAGAAGAGAAATCGGACATGGGGCGCTGGCTGAGAGAGCATTAAAACCAATGATTCCTCCTGAAGACACGTTCCCATATGCTTTAAGATTGGTTTCTGAAGTTTTAGAGTCGAATGGCTCAACCTCCATGGCAAGTGTGTGCGGTAGTACCCTTGCCTTGATGGATGCGGGAGTTCCCATCAAGAATCCTGTCTCTGGAATTGCAATGGGACTGGTTAAAGAAGGGGATAGATTTGTGGTTTTATCTGATATTCAGGGAATAGAAGATTTTTATGGGGATATGGATTTTAAAGTTGCAGGAACCAAAAATGGAATAACAGCTCTTCAGATGGATATCAAGATTGAAGGTATTAGTATAGATATAATAAGGGAGGCACTTCAGCAGGCCAGGGAGGGCAGGCTATATATATTATCTAAGATGTTGGAGGTGATTCCCGGGCCTAGAGAAAAGCTTGCCGATAATGTGCCTAAAATAACAATATTTAAAATACCAAGAGAGAAGATAGGTGAAATAATTGGGCCTGGTGGAAGGAATGTAAAGAGCATAAAAGAAGAATTTAAATTAGATGAGATTGAGCTCTATGATTTTAATGGAGAGGGTGTGGTTTCTATAACCTGTTCAGACAGTGAATCTATAAAGATGGCTCGAAAAAGAATCGAGACAATGCTCAAAGACATAGATGATATTAAAGAAGGAGAGGAGTTTCTGGGAACAGTTGTAGGAATAACCAGCTATGGTGCATTTGTCAATCTGATTCCTGGTGTTGATGGTCTTCTTCATATATCGAAAATAACAGGAGGTAGAATTAACAGAGTTGAAGATTATTTAAAAGTAGGAGATAGAGTGTTAGTCAGAATTGCCAGCATTGGTAAGAATAGAAGAATTGCTCTGGAAAGAGTTGACGTTAAATAAAATTACAAGCGAGGTAAATGGTAAAATAAGTTCTTCCACTCTAAAATTTGATAAATACGAGGTAACTGAGTTTGACAACGGCCTTAGGGTTGTAAGTGAATATATCCCCCATTTCAGATCCATTTCGCTCGGATTCTGGATTGGTGTTGGCTCAAGAAGTGAGACTCATGAAATAAATGGAATCACCCATCTTATAGAACATCTCCTTTTTAAAGGAACTAAAACACGTAGTTACCGTGATATTGCTATAGCTTTTGATTCACTTGGTGCCGAGTTTAATGCTTTTACTGATAAGGAGAATACCTGCGTCTATGCAGATTTTCTTGATACCCACCTTGATCAATGTGTGGAGCTTCTATTCGATGTTGTATTCAATCCATCCTTTCTTCCGGAAAATATAAAAACTGAGAAGAAAATAGTTCTTGAAGAAATCAAAATGGTTGAAGATAATCCTTCTGATAATATTTTCAATTACTTTTATAAGGTTATCCTGAATGGTCATCCTTTAAGCCTCCCTGTGCTAGGCACAAGGAAGTCACTGGGAAATCTGGATTCTGATGTTATCTGGCAGTATTTTTCGAAGAATTTTACTCTTAATAATATTGTTATCTCTGCTGCGGGAAATATCAAACACAGTGATCTTATAGAGGCGATAAAGAAGCATATAGAGAGTATAAACAATACCAATAACGGTAAGAAGAGAAGTTATCTTAAGAGCCTAAATATTTCCAACCCTGAAATAATATGTGCTAAAAAGATATATAAGAGAAAAATAAAAGCCACTCATCTATGCTACGGTGGGATTGGCTGCAGAAGGAGCAGCGATGATAGGTTTGCTCTTTCACTTTTAACTAATATGATTGGTGGAAACATGAGTAGCAGGCTGTTTCAGAAAGTCAGAGAAGAAAAGGGACTTTCTTATTCAATTTTTGCAAGCAATACTCAATACATTGATACAGGTGTGGTATGTATTTATGCTGCTTCTTCTCCAAAAAATGTCTATAAGGTTCTGGATCTTATTGAGGAAGAAATAGAGGATATAAAGAAGAATGGGGTAAAGGAAATCGAACTTGAGAGAGCCAAGGAAAACATGAAGGGTGGTATAGTGTTAAATATCGAAGATATAAGTTCGAGGATGTCTCGACTTGGAAAAAGTCTACTTATGGACAATAAGATTTTGACTATTGATGAAATTATGAAGAAAATAGACAGAGTAAGCCTCAAGGATGTGGAAGAAGTGGTGCATAAATATTTTCAGCCAGAAAGAATGAGCCTTGTTGTGATGGGAGATATGGCGAAAGGGGGATAGGGATGAAAAAGGTGGTAATATTCGGAATAAGTGGGAAAATGGGAACCACAATTTCCAGGGAGCTCTTAAAGGAGAAGGATATAGCACTTGTGGGTGGCTATGACAAAGAGAATGTTGGCAGGGACATTGGTGAGGTTTTGGGGATAGAAAAGACAGGATGTAGAATCTATAATTCTTATGATGAAATTGGAAAGCTTCGTCCTGACATAATTGTGGATTTTTCAAGTGCAGAGCTGGCTGTCAAGACTATAAACTGGGCACTTGATAACTCTATAAATATAATAGTTGGGACCACTGGGATAAAGAAGGAAGAGTTAGCCGTAATAGAGGAAAAAGCCCTTGCTTCAAAGAGCAAGGTTCTCATAGCTCCAAATTTTTCCATAGGAGCTGTGATTATGATAAAGGTTTGTGGGTTAGTAGCAAAATATTTTGATAGTTGCGAAATTATTGAGTTACACCACGATAAGAAGAAAGACGCTCCCTCTGGTACGTCTATCTCTACAGCTGAAGAAATATCAAGACAGAAAAACTTTAGTTCAGGTAGGTTGAGGGAAGAGGAGACAGAGACAGTCAGTGGTAGCAGAGGTGCCTTTGTTAATGGAATTCATATACACAGTGTGAGGCTTTCAGGGCTTCTTGCCCACCAGGAGGTTATATTTGGTTGTTGTGGTCAGACTCTTTCTATAAGGCATGACAGTCTGGATAGGACAGCGTTTTATCCTGGAGTAATTCTCGCCATAAGAAGCATAGATAATCTCTCAAATTTCACATTTGGGTTAGATAAGTTGATTAAAATTTAAGGAAGATAGACTTAAAGGTAGTCTACGAAGATGATTGGTTAGATAAGTTGATTAAAATTTAAGTAGAATTAGCTTCAGGAGGTGCACTTATGGCTAAAGTAGCTAAGTCTTCTATAGCTGATATAGGTGAAGTAATAACTGCAATGGTGACTCCATTTGACGAGGGGCTCAATCTGGATTTAGAAGCTTGTGGTAGGCTGATAGAATACTTGATTGAGAATGGAAGCGATGGGGTTCTTCTTTCAGGAACCACTGGAGAGTCACCAACCCTTAGTGATGAAGAAAAGCTCTCATTGTTCAGATTTGCAAAAGAGAGTTATGGAAATAAAACCAAAATAATTGCAGGTACTGGTTCAAATGATACAAAACACTCAATAGAACTTTCTAAAGAAGCAGAGAAGATAGGGGTTGACTGTTTGCTTCTGGTCACACCTTATTACAACAAACCTACTCAATGGGGGCTTTACAAACATTTTGAAGCCATAGCCAGAGAAGTTAGTCTTCCTATTATTGTTTACAATGTTCCTTCAAGAACATCCTGCAATATAAGTTCCAAGATTTGCGTGGAACTTTCAAAAATTGACAATATAGTGGGAGTCAAGGAAGCAAGCGGTGACCTTAAGCAAATTTCAGAGATAGTGAGGGACTCTCAGGAGGGTTTCCTTGTTTTTAGCGGTAATGATGGTGAAACTTTGCCTATACTGTCGGTTGGAGGATATGGAGTTATAAGTGTTGCGTCTCACCTGATAGGAAGGGAGATAAAGAAAATGATTTCTTGCTTTAAGCAGGGTAGAGTAAAAGAAGCCTCAGAGCTACACTCTTACTGGCTGGATTTGTTTTACAGTATCTTTATAACAACCAATCCTATTCCAGTAAAAGAGGCTTTGAATCTGAAAGGTATAAAGGTTGGCTCAACTCGGCCTCCACTTTATCCGATGGATGAAAGACAGTCTAAAGAGTTTAGGGATATTTTGTTAAAGTATAAAATAATAAGTGGATAATAAGTGGATAGGGGAATTTGTTATTTACTACTGGCTTGTATTAATATTGTGTTGATATATATTGTATTGAGTTATATTGAGTCAAATATTTCTATGGGAGGGGGTTAGTCTTACGGCCTTAGCCTTATAGTGTAAAAATGCCAAAGAAAAGTAGCCTTAAACTAATACCCTTAGGGGGTCTTGATGAAGTTGGAAAGAATATGATGATTCTAGAAAAGGATAATCAAATTTTGATTATCGACTGTGGCGTTGTTTTTCCTGACGATGAAATGCTTGGTATTGATTTTGTGATACCTGATTTTACTTACATAAGGAAAAACATAGATAAAATCAAGGCAATAATACTAACTCATGGACACGAAGACCACATAGGGGCTGTCCCATTTCTTCTGAAAGAAGTTAATGTGCCTATTTATGCTACTAAATTAACCCTGGGTCTTGTCAGAGTCAAATTGGATGAGTTCCAAGTTTATACCTCTGTTGAGCTTAATGAGATTGATCCAGATAGGTCTCTATCTATCGGGCCCTTTGATATAAGTTTTTTCAGGGTAAGCCACAGCATCCCGGATGGAGTTGGCCTTATAATAAGAACTGATATAGGTACTATAGTTCACTCAGGTGATTTCAAGTTTGATCAGAGTCCTGTAGACGGAAAAATAACTGAATACTCGAAAATTGGAGAAGCGGGTAAAGAAGGTGTGTTTGCACTCCTGTGTGATAGTACGAATGCTGAAGAGCCAGGTTACACTCTTCCGGAGAGGGATGTGGGAAAGACGCTACTTGAGAAGTTTGAGGAGGCTAAAAAAAGAATTATAGTGGCTACCTTTTCTTCCCATATCCATAGAATACAGCAGGTTATGGATGTTTCCCATAAATTAGGTAAGAAAGTTGCCATTTCCGGTAAGTCTATTCTGAAGACAATCAAAGTAGCTGAGGAATTGGGTTATCTTAAGATTCCCAGAAATACCATAATTCCTATAACCAGGATAGACGAGTATCCTTTGAGAGAGATAGTTATACTTTCTACTGGAAGCCAGGGTGAACCTCTCTCTGCTTTGCATAAAATGGCTTTAAATGAACATAAAAGAGTACAGATTATGAAGGGAGACACAGTTATAATTTCGGCCTCTCCCATTCCTGGCAATGAGAAGGCTATTTCGAATACTATAAACATGTTGATAAAGCAGGGTGCTGACGTATTTTATGAGTCTATAGCCGGGGTTCATGTGTCTGGCCATGCAGCCCAGGAGGAAATTAAGATGATGATAAATCTGGTGAGACCGCGATATTTTATCCCGATTCATGGAGAAAATAAACATAAAATCCAGAATGCTAAACTAGCGCAACTTTTGGGAATAAAGGAGGAGAACATAATCATTGCAAGAAATGGAGATATTATAAAGATGAACGAGAACGTTTGCAGGATTTCCAGTAATTTGAATCCCAAAACGATTTATATAGATGGTATAGGCTCTGGTGATATGGAAGATATTGTTATCAAGGATAGAAAATTACTCTCCAGAGATGGCATTATGGTGGTCGTTGTGGGAATAAATGAAGAGAAGAAAAAGATAGTGTGTGAACCTGATTTTATTTTCAAAGGAATAATATACATAGATGAGTTTGATTCTATATTAGAAGCTTGCAAGGAACTGGTTATAGATTCCATTGACAAATGCTTTGCGAGCAATATCACTGCGAGTGGGATTCATGAAAGGTACATAAAGGATAGGCTTGAAAAATTTGTTTACAAAAAGATAAGAATAAAACCTGTCATAATAACGAAGGTAATGAATGTCTAATAGATGCCTAATAAATGTCTAAAGAGGTATTATGGTGAGAAAGAAAATTTCTGGTAAAAATAGCAGAGGTCTTGCTAAAAAGCAAGGGAAAGAAAAAAATAGGCTCAATAGAAGTAATTCGCAGGTCCGGCGAAGATATGCTAGAAACAGAGCTGAACTTTTTATTATTTTAGCTATAATGTTTTCCTTTCTCTGCTTTATAGCTCTTTTCGGGCCAAAGGATTCTGGGATTATAATCAGGTCTCTGGAATACTACCTATCTTATACTTTTGGGCTTGGAAAATATCTTTTTCCATTTTTGCTTCTTGGGTGGGGGATTAGCTTTTTTATAAGGAAAGGTAGCTTTACTCCGTTGAGAACGGGATGGGGATTTTTTCTCCTGTTTGTTTCAGTTCTGGGACTCCTGGGTAGTACTGGTCTTGAGGATTTTTTTGATCCTATAATGGCAAGTACAAAAGGTGGTGTTGTTGGCTGGGGAGCTTCTCAGGGGCTGTTTAAACTTTTTGGTAGAGCTGGTTCTATAGCTATTCTGTCTTTTATTCTTTTAGCATCCTTGATAATTATTGCAAAAATATCTGTTATAAACTTATTAAAGAAAATAGGCTGGCTATTCTTAAAAGCCTTAAGGCTTATTTTTAAGCTTCTGAAAAGAGCTTCTGAAAAGATAAGAGCTACCAGGACAAAGCCCAAACTTCATATAGAGATGGAAAAAAAAGAAGCATCTTTTAAATATGGTACAGAAAGAGAAGGTGTTAAGAGTGAATCTGGGGAATTGGCAAGAATGCCAGGAAGAGAAGAGCTGAAAAAGTCAGAGCCTCTACAACCATGGGCTGGGTACCCTGGGCTAGCTGGTTCTGAGATAATTTATGAAAAAACTGAAAGAGTTCTTAAGGAACAACATAAAGAAGCTAAGGAGACCGAGGGAACTTATAAAGAGACAAGAGAACAACTGGAAATTCCTCTTGCCACCACAGAGGAAGAAGATACTGAATATAGATTTCCTCCCATAAGCTTGCTCAGGAGATCCAGAAACCTTTCCCCTAAACTATATAAGCAGAATATCAGGGAGAATGTAGATATACTGAACAGGATGTTCTCCGACTTTAACTTGTCTGCAAAAATAACCAGGGTGGTAAGAGGTCCCACCGTCACGCTTTATGAACTATCTCTTTCTCCTGGTGTTAAAGTCCAGAGACTTCTTAGCCTCGAAGATGACTTCTGTGTAGCAATGGGTTCTCCTGATTTGAGAATATTGGCTCCCATACCCGGGAAGTCTGCTATTGGAATAGAAGTTCCTAATAAAATCAAAAGCATAGTTACTCTTGGTGACATCTATTCCACCGAGGACAGAAACTTATCAGAAAATCTTTTGTGTGTCCCATTAGGAAAGAATCTCTCAGGTGAAATAGTATATATGGACATCCGAAACATGCCCCATGTTCTGATTGCAGGTGCTACTAACTCAGGTAAGAGTTCGTGTCTTAACAGCATAATAACTTCGCTTTTAATGAAAGTGAAACCAGGTGAAGTTAAATTTATAATGATAGATCCCAAGATGGTTGAGTTGAGTGTCTACAATGGGATACCTCACCTTTTAACCCCGGTGGTAATTAATCCCAAAAAGGCTGCTGCAGTATTAAACTGGGTAGTAGATGAGATGGAAAGTAGGTTTGAAAAATTGGTAAGTTATAGTTGCAAGTCTATTGAAGTCTACAATCTGGAAGTCCAGAGACATAGAGGAGTTGAAAATGAAGATGGTAGAGGCGTGAAACCTCTACCTTACATTTTGGTTTTCATTGATGAACTAGCGGATTTGATGATGGTATCAGCTTCCGAGGTTGAGGACAGTATTTGTAGAATTGCACAGATGGGAAGAGCAGTGGGAATCCATTTAATTGTTGCTACTCAGAGACCGTCAGTAAACATAATTACTGGGTTGATAAAAGCTAATATACCTTCCAGGATTTCTTTCATGGTTGCATCAAATACTGATTCTAGGGTGATTCTTGATTGTGGTGGAGCTGAGAAGTTGATTGGGAGAGGAGACATGTTATATCTTCCAGCTACATCTACCAGACCCGAGAGATTACAAGGAGCCTACGTTACCTCCAAAGAAATAGAAATGATTACTTCCTTTATAAAAAGCCAGAAGAAGCCCCAGTATAGTGTAGAAATTCCTGAAAGATATGAAGAGAAAGAAAGAAAGGCAGATGAAGAAGATGACTTTCTATATGAGGCTTTGAAGATAGTAGTTGAGTATGGCCATGCCTCTACATCTTTACTTCAGAGAAAACTTAGAATTGGCTACTCCCGCGCTGCAAGGATAATCGACCAATTGGAGGAAAAAGGTTTTATAAGCGGGTACGACGGAAGCAAGCCGAGGGAGGTCCTGATTTCCAGGGAAGAACTTGGAAGGATACTTAAGGGGTAGTGAGTAGCATGAAATGTTCTATAATAAGTATAGGAACAGAACTTACTCTTGGTATGGTGGTCAACACCAATGCTCAATATATTGCAGAAAACCTTACAGGGCTGGGAATAGAATGCAACTGTATTTACACTATCAGAGATAAGGAAGATGAAATAGTTTATACCTTAAAGGAAAGTCTGAAACACAGTGACATAATTATAATAAGTGGCGGATTGGGACCAACGGATGATGATCTTACAAGAAGCGCGGTAGCAAAGGCTTTTGGGACGGAACTTGTAAGGCTGGATTCGTTGGATGAATCCAGCTTGAGGTTTATAAAGAAAGTAAAGGATGAGGGTATAAGAGAACGGTTACTGCGACAGTCTTATATTCCTTTCGGCTCTATTCCTATTAAGCCACGCATTGGCAGTGCATCTGGATTTATAGTTTCTCTCAAGGACGGTAAAAAGGTCTTTTGCATTCCAGGGGTTCCTAAAGAGATGAGAGATATGTTTGATTTTGATGTAGTGCCTGTTCTTAAGAATATGCTCGGAGGAGACGGACAGGATGAGGGTGGAGAAGTTATCAGGAAACTGGAGCTTCTTGCTACCGATATTAGTGAAACTGAGATAGAAGAGAAGATAAAAGATTTGGTAGAGTTTGCCAGAAATAAGGGTATAGAGATAGGTATAACTTCGACGCCAGGGCTTATAAAAATTATACTTACATCCCGAGCTTCTGATTTCTCGATTGCTCAAGAAAATTTGGAGCTTATTAAGAAAGAAATTGTTGGGAGATTAGAAGAGCATATTTATGGAGAGAATTCCACATCTATATCAGAGGCTCTTAAGAGAACCATAATGGAAAAGACCAAGAAGATTACTGTTTGCGTGGCTGAGTCAATGACAGGGGGTCTTGTTTGCAAGAACATCACAGATGCGGCAGGCAGTTCAGAATATTTTTTAGGAGGAATTGTTTCTTATTCTAAGTCAGCAAAGGTTCATATCCTGGGTGTCAGCAGAAAAAGTATAGAGAGATTTGGAGCAGTTAGTAGAAGAGTATGCTTTGAAATGGCTAAACATGCCAGGGAATTGTTTGGGGCAGATTTTGCAATTAGTGTTACCGGGTTCGCCGGGCCAGGTGTAGATGAAAAAGATAAAGAAGTTGGTCTTGTATATTGCTGCATTCTGGGACCAAACGATTATGTAAGAATATACAGGAAAAAATTTATTGGAACCCGACCCGAGATAAGGTTTAGAGCTTCTCAATTCATCATAAATAAACTCAGAAACAGTATAAATAACCTGATTGAATAGAAAGAAATAGAAAGAGCGGTGAGCACTAAAAGAGAAAAAAATAACTTTGAAAAAAGATTGTTTGTGGCTATTGATATTCCGGAAGAAGTGAGAAAAACTCTGGACGAAGCCCTGACTTGCCTTGGAGATGACAAGGATATAAGAAGAGTAAATCCCTCCAATATTCACATAACCCT
>JACIXO010000030.1:0-4325 GCA_014360385.1 Actinomycetota bacterium
ACAATTCTGAATATTGCTTGTAGCATCAGGTTCATTCTCCAAACCTGGAACCTTAGGATCTATTTTATTATTTAGATTCTGCACTTATATCGCCTCTTTCTTACTCTGCTAGCCCAACTATCTACAAAAAATTCAAATAAAGCAAATTCAAATTTAGCCTCTCATAATCCCTTGTCTACGTACTACATCTTACAACATTTAAAACATTATTAAAACATTATTAATATTATCTTCCTTTTATTATTTTTCAATACCCCTTAAAAGGTATATACACAAAACTTAGAAAAGACCCAGGTAATAAAACTTCTTAAACGTTGTAAACTTAAACCCCTCTTCAAGACATCTCTCAATGAATATTCTTAGCTGCTCAACAAAATAATCCCCAGTATTTATGTAAATGTCTCTATGAAAATAAAAAACACCTTCATCATAAGCATACTTCTCCGGTATTTCTATTGCCTCCCATGGATGAAGGTAAAATGTAAGAACAGCTACATCGCTAGTTTTAAATTGTTTTTCAATTACAGCTTTAATTCCATCAAAAACAAAATCTGCTCCAAGTGTTCTTAACTTTGGCCATTGGTCAAGCCCTGTATAACTTTCTAACAATCCTATGTCATTATTTACAAAGCAAAAATTTGGAAGTTCAAGTATTTTAAGGTCCCCCTTTTTAAGCCAATTCTCTTTTGAAGGGTGATATGGAAGTATCATCTCTCTGTACTTATATTGCGAATAAGAAGCATCAACTAAAAAACCGAGTTCTTCTAATGCTAGCACCTGGCTTGTTCCCTGCCACAATCTTGGCGCTCTAAAAGAAACTGGTCTCTCTCCAATAATTTCTTCAACAATTTGCACATTTTTTTCCAACCTGGGTCTTGCTTCTTCTTCAAGTATTCCCCTATCACTTGGTATATTAAATAGTGCGTCTCCAACAGTTTCATGTTGAAGGCTATGACAACCAATCTCATGACCAAGGTCACGTAGATCGCACACCACCTTTTTATTTTTAGCTGCAGCGTCACCGGTAAAAAGGAATGTAGCCTCTATACCATACTCCTCAATAATCTCAAGAATTTTCCTTGTCCCGACTCTTACACCTTCATAAGTTCTAGTGTAGCTACCAATATCAGTTTCCATGTCAAATCCCAGAAGCACATATACATCGGGTTTAGAAATCCTTTCAGTCGAAATCTCTTGAGTAGTTTTATCTTTGTAATTAGTTTTTCTGCTCCCTCCCATTTCATACAACTCCTCTTACTGTGTTACTATAGCCAAAGCCATCCAATAGTTTCAGTGCCCAGATAAATAGTGTTAGGATCATATTTATCTGGCTCAAGGATATTATTGATTGACCTTTTTATCTCATGATAAGGAAATCCGCATACCCTAATGCCACTTTTTTCATGTGGATTTACATCAAAATACATTTCTTTTATCAGATCAAAGTCCTTCTCATTTAGCTCATATAGTTTCTTAAGAAGAATGATTTTCTGCTCTTCGCTTTCTGCAGATTCATATTCTATAGAAACAAAGCACATATCGAGGATAATTTCATTTCGGCTAGCCATGTTCTTAAGTTTCTCAAAATGTAGCTCATACTGCCTCAAGAATTTATCTTTTCTGATCCTGTCTAACAAAGAATCTATCATCACATTGATCTTTCTATTTTCTCCTTTTATTTTCCTTAATAGATCCAAATCTTCTCTTCTAACCTTGTATCTTAAAAATGGAAAAAATAGCTTGCAGATAGGTAACTGGGTTTCATGGATTATTTTGATATTTTCATAGATGTAAAGTATATCTTTTGCAAGCTCTTCCCCAAATATACTTTGGAGAGCATAGTAAGGAAATTCTTCCTTGGGCACATTTGCATTCCAGCCATATTGAGAGACCGCATAAAGATGTAAGAAATATGCATACCACTCAAAAACATACCCGTTTATCCCCTTACAACCATTTCTAACGGAACCCAAATATTGTTCTATATCATTCTCCAGTGACCAATACAGATGTTCCTTATCAGGCCTCAGGATATTGCTTCTAAACATGTAGAACAATCTTCCCATAGAGGCACTATAAGCATTTGCCTCCTGGTCTCTTGCACAAATCCTTTCAGGACCGAATATCTTTACCCATTTCTCAAACTCACTTTCAGGATTATATGGACCGGGAGCCCAGTAAAGAAACACATCTTCCGGTATGCTATTCTTTGCATTTTCCATATAGACTACTTCTTTTTCTACAGGCTCTTCTCTCCATGCCCTCAAACCAACTTCACAAGAAGGATTAGTTTCTTTTATTACACTATGTAGCTTTCTCAGTAATTCATAATTCGCAAGATGTTTAGCATCAGCTGGTCTTGAGGTTTTCTCTAAATATCTTTTTTTGCATTTTTCACAACTACAATACCAGTAATTTTCCTCACTTTCTTCAAAAATTATTCCATCGAATCCAATTTCAACTATTCTTCTTATTGATTTCTTTAGATAATCCACATTTCTCTCATCACTTAAACACAAAAAATCAAAATTATTGTAATATTTCTCACTTGGGGGAACAGCTCGTCTTTCTTTGTAAACATTTGAATATCCTCCATTGTAGGAGTTTAGACCAATATATGCAAAAATCCTTATAAAGTGCTCATGAGCATAGTTAATAAGATCAGGTAAAAATTCATTGACTATGTTTGGATGAGTATAACTTATTTCAATCCATGTTTTGTTTTCTTTACTCCATACCTTTAGTGGATAGTTAGTTAATGTAGTTTCAGGAAACTCATCGAATTTAAACGGCCAGTATCCATACATACACATATTGATCTGGTTGATTTTAAAGTCCGAACATACATCTATAAATGCTTTCCAGTCCTCATAGTTCCACAGCTGGGAATCAAACCCTACTCTGGAATAACCAGCATACCATGCAAATGTAGTAGAAATAGATCTTATCTCCACATTTGGAAAATCATAAATTTCAACACGAGGTATAGTAAAACCGTTGCTAGTAGGTCTAATAAGTTGCTTTAATGTCGAGAAAGCATTTAGAAGACCTTTTTCATGGACATATTTGATATCTATTAAACCCTTATTTCTTTCATTATCCATATAAACTCTAAGAAAATAGGCATCATTTTTCTGGTATTCCAGGAGATTATCTTTCACAAAAGATGGATCCTGTTGCACCATGACCTCTAGAGCTTTAGAATCAACTTTGGAAGATATGGAAGATACATCTATATCTTGTAGATATATATCCAACCCTTCAAGACTTTCAAATTTATTCTTAACTACACTTTTTTTTATGCTGGTGCCATCCAAATTTAAAAAACATATCTTATCAAAATTTATTGCCTCTTCATCCATTACTTTTATCATGACAGGCTTGGGTAAAAGATTATACATAGTATCCCCTCCCTTTATTAAACAACAAATTAATAGAAAACTGTGGTAGGAACCCACCCTCGAGGACTCCTACCACTCTTTCTCACACTATATCTTCTACATTGAGAATTGCTACTATTAAGCTAACTATTAAAGATACTTCACATTTATAATCCTTAATATATTTGGCCTACAGCTACTCAGAGATACAGAGACACTTCGCACAAAAGAAACCCAAAATAACGTATAAGATAAGTTAAATAAGATTACTCTTCAAGTCCAAGCCACTTCCAGCTACGCCAATCGTAATTAGCAATGTTATCCGGTGTTATAGCCTCAGGCTTGGGAAGTTCATAAACCTCAGGAAGATCCTTACCTTCCAATGCCTCGATCATTGCTCTCATCGCAGTTTCACCAAGGACTACAGGATCCTGCAAGACCTCACCCAGCCACTTATCATTGCCCTCGTCAATATACTTCAAAACATCTGCATATCCTGCCATTCCTATGAACTTAATCTCATCTCTTCCTGCAGCTACAGCAGCATTGTAAGCACCAAGCACAAAGTCACTGTTATGCCCACACACAAGGTCAATCCTTGGGTAGACCAGAAGTAAGTTCTCAAACACTGACTGGGCAGATTCCCTTGTTGCCTGGGGGTTTCCTTCTTCCACTATCTGAACATTGGGAAGCTCAGAAAGAACAACTTCTTTAAACCCCTCTACTCTGTCGATAGAAACCTGGCCAGAAGGTGGACTTGTAAGCCAAACCACTATTGGATCATGGTCAGTAATTGTCTTAAGATACTCAATAGCCACCTCACCAGCAACTCTACCCATCTCACGAAAATCGTGGCCACAGAAGGTCTCCCAAACAACATCTTCAGGAGAGTCTGGTTCTTGCTTGTAATCAGCAGTAACTATCTTGATTCCCCTTTCATGAAGA
>JACIXO010000030.1:4335-9209 GCA_014360385.1 Actinomycetota bacterium
TAGTTGGTATAACAGCTTTTGCATCAGTTGCATAAACAATAACGCCATCTACCCCCATCTCTGCAAAGTTTTCAAGCTGGTTTATCTGTGTGTTAATATCAAATTGAGCATCTTGCCAGACAAACTCAACATTACCCTTCTCCTTAACAACATTTTCCATTCCCTCCACAGTTCCTAGAAACCAGGGAAACTGAAGTGTCATAACCGAAGAAGCAATAAACCACTTAGCTTCCTCTGCAGAAGTCTCTTCCGCAGTAGTTTCTTCCACCTCTGCAGTAGTTTCTTCAGTCACCTCCTCTGAAGCTACTGTCTCTTCAGCTTTTTGTTCTGTCCCTCTGCAGGCAGACAGGCCAAATACGGAAACTATTGAAATACTTACAGCAAAAATTAACAAAGACAACAAACACTTTTTCATCTAAACCAACCTCCTTCAAAATATTCTTAAGAAATTTCAATTCACAATTAGCAGCAGTAATAACTATTTAGCAATTAAGCTTTCTACTACTTATTCTACCAAGCTACTAACCTGCCTTTTTTGTTTTACATATGCTTTCCAATCACCTCCTTCCTTCAATTTAAAACCCAGCCTCTACTCATGATGTACTCTATATGCCACATACAACACACCTTCTCTATCTTCTCTGCATTCTCTACTCCCCCTACCTTCTTCTACCTTCTCTTACCTCTCCACAACTATGCTTCCCTGCTGGCTCTATCTTCCGCTACTTTCTTTACTCCTCTCCCCATCTATCTATGTAACCTATTTTGTTTATGGTCTAGCCATAATTCTTGTCCCACTCACTAATTAAACTCCTCTTCTTTAATTAAACTGCTCTTCTTTTAGTCTTAGCATCAATAAATACCGCAAGCGCCAGAATGATGCCTCTTATAATCCACTGCCAGTATGGATTTATACGAAGTAGAACCATAGAATTTGCAACTACACCCAGGATCAGAGCTCCAATTACTACACCTCCTACTCTACCAACACCTCCTGAAAGAGATGTTCCTCCTAATATGACCGCGGTCAGTATATCAAAAAGCATATAGTCACCTACTGTGGGTTGCCCGCTCATTATCCTTGAGGCAATCACAATTGCTCCCACAGTTGTAAGGAAACTGGAAATAACATAGACAAGAAGTTTAACTTTTTTAGTTCGTATTCCGCACAGTCTAGCAGCACTCTCGTTACCACCTACCGAAAATATGTTTCTACCTGTTACAGAATGCTCAGAAAAAACGTAACATACCAGAGCAGTCAAAACCATTAACACTACCGGGAATGGGATGCCCCAGATATGACCTCTACCAAAGAATTCAAACCCTCCTGGCATGCCAGATATAGGCTTTCCACCAGAGTAAAGAAAGGCAACCCCCTTTATTGCAATCATCGTCGCAAGAGTTGTTATAAAAGGCTGTATCTCCCCGTAGACTATAAGGACTCCATTAACGAGCCCTATTAATGATCCCATCACAAGACCAAATATCAGTGCAGCCAAAAGAGGCCAGCCCTGGAAATACATTAAACCAGCTACCAGAACTCCAACAAAGCTTACTGTAGAGCCTGCAGATAAATCAATTCCACCAGAGAGCACTACAAAATATTGCCCCAAAGCTATTATTGTTAAAGCAGAGACCTGCCTCAATATATTTATAGCGTTTGTAAGGGTCCGGAAAGTTGGAATAAAACCGGCACAAAGCGCCACAATCCCAATCAGAACAAGCAGTATTACATTGTTTCCAAGAAATCGTCTAACTGCCTCAAGCTTATTTTTACTAGGCTTATCTATAGTAGTAGTACTCATTTCTTCCTCCAGAATGTAACTCAATCTTCATGTATATTTACACTCTTCACAATTACATAGCTTCATAATTCTCTCCTGATTGCTGCTTTACTATATCTTGTTCCTTTCACTAAACCCACTACCTAAATGAACCTACCGCATACTTCATTATCTCATTCTTATCAGTCTTCTCAGTATCTAACTCAGCAACAACTTTGCCTTTAGCCAAAACTAATATCCTATGGGTTAGGCCTATAAGTTCCTCGAGTTCCTGAGAAATAACTATAATGGCCTTTCCGCTTCTCGAAAGCTCATTTATTATCTGGTAGAATTGCCTCTTTGCTCCTACATCTATTCCTTTTGTTGGCTCATCAAATATTAATATGTCTGAATTGGCAATAAGCCACTTCCCTAAAACAACCTTTTGTTGATTGCCACCACTTAGATATCCAACTTTCTGTTCAATTGACGCACATCTTATATCAAGTCTATCCACAATCTCAACAACCTTCTTCCTTTCCGCCTTTCTATCAATAAGTAACAATCTTTTAAGTTTTTCTAAGATTGTTATAGAAATGTTTTCCCTGACAGTTTCACTCATTATAAGGCCCTCATTTCTTCGGTCATCAGGAATTAGTGCTATCCCATAGCTAATAGCTGTATCAGGAGATTTTATAGCAACCTCTTTTCCGCGAATAAAAATCTCACCTTCGTCATATAAAAGTTTCCCAAATATAGAACAAACAAGCTCAGTTTTGCCAGCACCGATAAGTCCAGCTATACCGAGTACTTCTCCCTCTCTTAGCTTAAAACTAATATTCTTAAATACGCCCCTTTTTGATAACTTTTCGACCTTTAGCACTTCCTGTCCGATGGATGGATTTCGCTCTGGAAATGACTCTTCAAGGCTTCTTCCTAACATCATTTTTATAATCTCGTCTATACTTATCTTATTTATATCGCTGGTACCAATAACCTTTCCATCCCTTAAGATTGTTACTCTCTCACATATTGGAAATATTTCAGCCAATCTATGAGAGATATAGATTATTCCTATGCCTTTTTCCTTCAATAGATTCATAAGGTCAAATAATCTCTCAATTTCTTTCTCCCCCAACATTGCAGTGGGTTCATCGAAAATAAAAACTCTAGCATCCATTGAAATAGCTCTTGCGATCTGAATTATCTGCATTTCAGCTACACTCAGGTTTTTTACAGACACACTCAAGTCTATTTTCCACTCTAAAGAGTCAAGAAGCTCCTGGGCTTTTTTCTTTAGAAGTCTCCAGTTGACATTACCAAATCTACCTCTCAAAAGTCTGCCAAGAAATATATTCTCTACCCCATTAAGGTATGGAATTAACTGAAACTCCTGTGGCACAAAGGCAACTCCTAGTTCTTGAGCATGATGAGTATCTTGAATATTAACTTTGTTGCCACAGATATATATCTCTCCTGTATCCTGTTTGTACTCACCAGCTATAATTTTCACAAGAGTTGACTTGCCAGCTCCATTTTCACCTACCAGCGCATGGCACTCCCCAGCAAAAAGGTCAAAATCTACATTGTCAAGAGCCTTTACACCTGGAAAAGTTTTGGTTATGTTTCTTAATTCCAGTAGCTTTGAATTCTCTTTCTCTTTCTCTTTATATTTATCTTTCTCTTTCTCTTTTTCTTTAGAACTCTTCATAGTTCATCCTGAGAGTAAGAAATTGTTGTAAATAAACTAAAACACTCACCAAATGATACAAGCCTCGAATGCTGTACAACAATTGGCAAATCAGAGATAAGCACAAGAGAATAAGGTTTCCCTTCCGGCATCTTAAAGCCCCCGAACTCATCAGGATTGTTCACCTTAAAATCAAACATTCTCTTTGCTCTTACAACCAGGCTTACATTCTCCACAGGGTCCTCTTCCCTGAAGTAAATGTTCACTTTAATATTGGCGTCCCTCTCATTAGGATTAAGAATCACTACCGCCTCGTGCGCATTCAGATTACCCCTGCCTGTTAAAGGTAACTCACCATCTGGAATTACCCAAACTTTTTTGCCTATTTTCAACTTGCCCCCTTTTTTCTCTCTTTCACTACAATAGCGTTCCTACAAAGCCACTACTGCTACCCCTCTGAGTCTTCATACGCCAAATTTCCTGGAGTCTTTTCCAGTAGACAAACCCCTCTTCTTCGAAAGCCTGACAGAGATAACCAAAAGGTTAAAGTTAATTATAGCTCAATTATCTCTTGCCACTTATTTGAAAACTCTTCAACTCCATCCCTGGTAACCCTAAAGCCGTCCTCCCACCTAAACCCATACTCAGGCGTCATAACAAAGGTATCAGCCATAAAGGTCATATTCTTTTTAAGTTCATAATTAGAATCCGTTTCCATCCAGGGTTTTTCAACTTCTATAATTCCGGTCCCATGGCATGGTCCATAGAGATAAAACTCAGCAAATCCTCTTTCTTTAAAGAACTCCAGATATTTTTTTGCCACATCGCTGGCAACAACACCTTCCTTAATCCACTCATACGTCTTTAGGTGAGCTTCAAGACCAAACTGCACGACTCTCTTCATTTCACTGTCCATTTTGCCTATAACCACAGGGCGACCAATCGCAGAAGCATATCCTCCAAACCTTGCACCAATGTTAATTTGAATAAGTTCATTTCGCTCAATTTTCTTATATGTGGGTCGAGAAATCGCAAACCTTGTATTCTTCCCACTGAAGATGTACTGGGAGAATGCCTCACACTCAGCTCCGTTTCTATACAATGCTTCCAAAACCATACCCACAACTTCCCTCTCAGTTAATCCTGGTTTTATCTTCCCCAAGATCTCGTCGAGTACCTTCTCAGTAATTTCATGTGCGGTTCTTATAAGAGAAATCTCATTTTCACTCTTGACTATCCTAAGATTTGATATGATGTCATCTGCCCTTATAATTTCACCATCTGGACCCAATGCTTTTCTTATTCCATCATAGACCGGCATGGGAAGAATAGCATAGTCGCCAAGTCCCAATCTTTTTATCCCTTTTCCCCCACTTACTTCGTCAAATACTTCCTCAAATGAGGTGAGAGGAATCCCTGGA
>JACIXO010000300.1 GCA_014360385.1 Actinomycetota bacterium
GTTCAACCGGAGAAGAAAATGTTGCTAGAAAAAACTTACATAACTTTATAAGCAGTGAGTGCATATATTTTATAAACACTCCCTTTGACATGAATTTGCTAGTGTATTAGGATAGTTTCAACATGTAAAGATATTAACATAGATAATCCGGCAGAAAAACAATAGAAAAATATACGTGTGAAAAAAATGATAATGGTTTTGACAGTATTCTTGAACATTTATTTTACTTTTTTAAGATTTAAGTTTATGCAAAAAGTTTACAAAGCAAAATTTTGGAAAGACAGGATTTGGATTCTTCTTATTCCTGGGATTTTGGGTTTAATATTCTTACTTTTTGGACTGTCTACAGCAGGTGGGGAGTCTATTCGTGGCTAAAAGGTGAAGCTTCTTTTGGGGTATTTATCGGTACTTTTCTCATCTTTTCACTTCCCTTTATACTAGTCGGAGGTGTCCTATTCTATATGCTCCTTTACGGGATTAAAACAAGAATTATTATTAACGATAAGCTTTTAATCCTTGATGCACCTTTATACAAGAAAAAAATCCCTATTAAAGACATCCTGGGGATTGCTACTAGCGAAAAGAGTATGCCCATTATTACCCATTCAGGAGCAGGACCGGCACCAGTGTCTTTCAAGACTTCCTCTATAGTCATAGTTTTCAAGAAAAAGGGAAGGGTAAAGATTTTGAAACTTCCCAACTGGCGCCATGGCTACTACCTCCCACAAATTGCCGAGGATTTGAAAAAGATTAATCCTGATATAAAGATAAGTTAAAACAATAGAATTACAGAATAGTAACTTAAAAACTCTTAGAAGGAAGAATAAAGTCTTGCAATACCATAAAGGGAGACATATAAATGAGAAGTTTTGTAATACTAAATCCTGCTGCAGCAGGAGGAAAAACTCTTAAAGTCAGGAAACAGATAGAAACTTTTCTTAAGAAAAACAAAATAAAATATGAATTATATATAAGTAAAAGTGCTAACGATATTCTTTCTGTAGTAAGACAAAACATCACAAGAGATTTTTCAAACTTTGTAGGAATAGGCGGAGATGGAACAGTTCATTACATTGCAAATGCTCTTGCTGGAACAGATAAAAATCTTGGCTACATACCAGTAGGTTCTGGAAACGATATTGCAAAAAATCTTGGAGTACCCTTAGATATAGAGAAAGCCTGTAAAGTCATAAAGAAAGCAAAAACAAAAAGAATAGATTTAGGTCTAATAAATGACCAATATTACTACCTTTGCATTGCTGGAGCAGGTTTTGACTCTGATGTGACAAGGTTAGCCAATGAGACGCACTTTCCCATCAAAGGACCTCTCAAATACACCTATGCAGTCTATAAAACTTTAATTACTTTCAGGCCAAAAACATTTCACATCCAGTATGATGATAATCAAACAGAAATAGAGCTAATGATGATGGTAGCTTCAAACATGCAAGCCTATGGCGGAGGTATGAAAATAACTCCCCATGCAGACCCCACTGATGGTAAGCTTGACATATGCATAATAAAAAAGATGAGTAAAATCCATTTTGTAAAGGCTTTCCCCAGGGTTTTTGAGGGAAAACATACTCAAGATCCAAATGTTGAAATTTTTAAAGCAGACACTTTAAGAATAGAATGTGACAAAAGGGCTGACGTCTTTGCAGATGGAGAATATATCTGTAGCCTTCCTGCAAGTTTTAAGGTCTTGCCAAAGGCTCTAAACTTTATCGTCCCATAACTCATCTCATAAGAAGTCTTAACCTGCCCAGTTAATGATTTGTCTTTTGTACATACAGATTTTCAATAGCTCAATTATAAGTTATATATTGAATTTCTAATGTAATCGTATCTATAGTAAACTTTCTCCTGTCAATCTGGTAATCCCCATCCTTAACTTATTTTTATGCCAGGATTAATTTTTTTAATATTTTTCTTATCTTGATAGTGATATGAACCCTATAGTTTTAACTATTTAATTTTCCACTTAGTAAGTATATTTTCTCTATCAAATATTTTAACTGCAAGTCTTAGCAAGAGTG
>JACIXO010000301.1 GCA_014360385.1 Actinomycetota bacterium
AACACTTAGACACGAAGAACCTGATAGGGTTCCTATATGTATTGAATATATGCCAGAGATTTTAGAGAGACTTTCTAGATATTATGATTCAACAGGCCAAGAGCTTTTAATAAAACTTCATAATGATTGTGTTATGGATTCATTGAGCATGGCTGCCAAACAAGTTTTTGATTTGAATGTAAAAGATGGGCAAGAATATGAGACAATATTTAAAACAAGATTGAAAAAAATTGGTTACAATTGTCAATTTACATATCATCCTTTATCAGAGATAAAAAATGCTAGGGAATTGGCCAGGAATTATAGGATGCCAGATCCATTTCAGCCAGGTGATTTGGAAAGAATAAAAGAAAAAATAAAAAAGTATAGAAATGAGTACTTAATAATAGGTGATATTACTGTTACAGTTTTTGAAGGTTCATGGCATTTAAGAGGGTTCTCTAATTTTATGGTTGATTTGATTGAGAATCAGGATCTGGCTAATGCCATTATGGATATGGTTATGGAGTATCACTTAGAGGCAGGTAAAAAGTATGTTGAATATGGTGTAGATATGATATACATGGGTGATGATTTTGGTGGGCAATCAGGTCCTTTGATTTCTTTAGATATGTATAGAAGATTTTTTAAACCTAGACATGCAAAAATAATTGAAGAATTAAAGAAAATAAATCCTGATATAATCATTGCTTTCCACAGCTGTGGTTCAGCCAGATTTATTATAGAAGATTTAATAGAGATAGGGGTAAATATTTTAAATCCTCTTCAGCCGAGGGCAAAATATATGGACCCTTACGAATTAAAAAGCACTTTTGGTGATAGATTATGTTTTTGGGGTGGCATAGATGAGCAACAGATTTTACCTTTTGGTAGCCCTGAAGATGTAAGGAGAGAAGTAAGAGAGAAAATAAGTATATTTGGAAAGGGTGGAGGTTATATTTTAGCACCTGCTCATGCGCTTCAGTCTGATACACCTCTTGATAATGTGTTGGCAATGTTGGATGAAGCTATTAATTTTGGTAAATATCCATTGAAGAGTAGATTAGTCTAAGTTTATGGAGGAAGGGTGTTAGTATATGAATTGGAGAAAAGCCCAAAGGATTATAACTGTAAATAATGTTAAAGGTATTTTATTAGAAAAAGGTTTAATAGAGGATGGAGAACCTGTCTTTTTTAAAGAAATAAGTGAAGGAGTTTCAAGTATAATAATTATGATTTCTAAAGAAGATGGGAATGTTGTATTGAAGCAAGCTTTACCTAAACTAAGGCTAAAAGAAGATGTTGTTATATCATTGCCTTTGAAAAGAAATCTATATGAGAAAAATTTTCTTGATTTAATGAATGCGACTTTTCCATCCGGTATTTTTCCTTCTGTTAAGTTCTATGATGCTGATAATTTTTATTTCATTATGACCTCTGCCCCCCAAGGTTCTGTTCAGTGGAAAAAATTGTTACTAGATGGTCAGATAGACCTAAGTATTGGAGAAAAGTTTGGATACATATTAGCAGAAATCCATAATAATACGGCTAATAATAAAGAAATCAAGGAAAAATTTATGGATAATTCAGTGTATGTTTTGGGAAGAATTAATCCTTGTTATAGAGTAATTCAAAAGGTTATACCAGAAATAAGATACGGAATTAATAAAATTATAAGCAGGAGTCTTTCTACAAGGATTGCCTTGTGTACCGTTGATTTTACTCCCAAAAATGTTTTGGTAAAAGAAAAAAATTTTATGCTTATAGATCATGAAGGAGCCAATTATGGCGATCCTTCTTTTGATATTGGATTACTTCTAGCCCATATATTTTTAAAAGCGGTACATAATAAAAAACTTTGTGATAATTATTTTGCCTTAATTAAGGCAATATGGGATTCTTATTGTAATAGAATAAATGTCTGGGAAGGCGAATACCTGGAAAAGATGGTTACTCAACATGTAGCTTGCATGATGCTTTCAAGAGTAATTGGCAAACTTCCGGTTGAATATTTAACTGAAGAAGAGAAAAATTTAGTTCAGGTGATTG
>JACIXO010000302.1 GCA_014360385.1 Actinomycetota bacterium
CATCAGGGATGGTAAGAGATATTCTTATGTATCCCTCTCCATACTGTCCAAAAGCGCTCCCGGGAGTTACTACTACGTTAGCCTTATCTAGTAACATTTTAGCAAATGATTTAGATGTAAATCCAGGGAGAACCTTCGACCATACATATATAGTAGTTTTAGACTTGTAACATTGGAGGCCAATTTCGCTTAAAGCATCAGTTACTATTTTTCTTCTTTTCCTGTATACAGAATTTATTCTATGGTTGTACTTATCATAGTTTCTTAAAGCTTCAATAGCAGCATACTGGATTGCATTAAAGACACCTGAGTCAACATTAGTTTTGTATTTGCCAAGGCTTCTTATAACATCCCTGTTACCTACTGCATAGCCTATTCTCCACCCTGTCATGTTGAAAGTTTTGGAAAGTGAATTAAACTCTATTCCAACTTCCCTTGAACCTTCTGCATTCAAAAAACTTAAAGGTTTTGAGTCTTCATCTTCATAAATGTCAGAATAAGCATTGTCGTGGCAAACGAGGATATTATATTTTTTCGCAAACTCTACCAATCTGGAAAAAAAATTAATATCGCAGGAAGCTGTAGTAGGATTATTCGGATAATTAACATAAATAATTTTAGTTCTTTTAGAAATCTCCGGGTCAATACTGTCTAAATCTATTAGAAAATTGTTTTCCTCTTTCAATGGTAGTGTGTAAGGTTTGCCACCTGCAAACATGGTTCCAATTTTATAAACAAGATATGCAGGATCAGGAACCATTGCGTAGTCACCTTCATTTATATAAGTAAACGCTATGTTAGCAATTCCCTCTTTGGAGCCCCATAGAGGGATAATCTCCTCATCAGGGTCTAGCTCTACATTAAACCTCTTTTTGTAAAAATCTGAAACAGCTTCCCTGAATTTCTTTAAACCATAGCTTGAGGGATACTGGTGATTTGCTGGGTTTCTAGCTTCCCTGCATAAAGTTTCTATTACCTCGGATGGTGTGGGTAAGTCAGGATCTCCTATTCCAAGACTTATTACGTCTATACCTTTCTTTCTTTTTTCCTGTATTGTCATATCTATTTCAGCAAAAAGATAAGGAGGTAATTCTTTTAATCTGTTGGACTCTTCAAAATTCATAGTTTTTTATCCTTCCTTTCTAACCAGGCTTTATTTCAATCTATCTCATCATATTATCTCATCATATCTCATCACATCAGCTCGCTCCCACAACCAGCTTTCCCCAACTCTTACAGCCAGTATACTCCATCGAAGACATGCTCTACATAGCCTTCGAGAAATACTTTAGAGGCTTGAGAACTGCTAGAATTTTTTTCTTCCCATATTACTTTTAAACTACCACCTGGTAGATTGACCTTTACCTTTCTCCCGGAGACTTTTCCAAGGACTATTGCGCATACAGCTGCCGCACATGCTCCAGTCCCACAAGCAAGGGTCTCCCCTACTCCTCTTTCCCAGACCCTCATTGAGATTTCGCAG
Organism: Actinomycetota bacterium; assembly: GCA_014360385.1. Lineage (GTDB taxonomy): Bacteria > Actinomycetota > Humimicrobiia > Humimicrobiales > Humimicrobiaceae > JACIXO01. The sequence goes on from JACIXO010000302.1 coordinate 1,484, forward strand.
TTTTCTCCATCTCTTCCATATTCTATAACTTTTACAAACTCCACATTTGTTCTATTAGGGAAAATATCTAGGGTTTCTATCTTTGGCCCCCATTTTTCAAGGAGTACCTCAGATAGGTTTTCATCATCACCTATAAATATTACACAATGAGGGTTCCCCATTGAAACACAGTTTATATGGAAAAAAGAGGAATCAATGTATATTCTGTAATTAAGAACCGCTAAACAACTAGAAATTTTCTTACTGGAGTTTTCATTAGACAATTCACTTTCAGATCTACTTACAAACCCATCTCCAGAAGACCTATCTACAGAAAGAGACTCAGGGATATTGTCCTCCCTGCTTTTTTGATCGGGACTAACCAGTTTACTGAAGCTAAGGTTAACTGGTATATTTCTCGGGTTGAAATCTGGAGCCCCCATATCAACTCTTATATCCTTTATATTCCTACTATCATCCATATTGAGAAATATTTCTTTTACCCCTGCAAGAGTTTCGATTTCTAAAACATTTTTATTACTTAA
>JACIXO010000303.1 GCA_014360385.1 Actinomycetota bacterium
TCTATCCAAATAGCTTGAAGCTAACGTTAAGCGATGAAAAGAAAAAAGGATATAAAACACAACAGAGGCAAAGATTTTGTGCTTGCTATATTGCTCAAGAATGATAGTTTAGAGCGCTGCAACTGATTAAGTACATATCCCTGTTCACATGTTTTTATAAACTTCCTGGAACAATCTCACAATTGTGTAAAGATATTACCTAAAGCTAATTTCAGATACAATCAACTTCTAGGATTTTCAAATTTGTGGTGCACGCTTCTTTTATAAAATTTAGAATCTTCAAATTTTCTTCATGGGCAAAACTCTCTCTTTTTGAATATATTTTGGATGCCGTGATAAAATGATTTATCACCTTCTTATTGATGAATCCTAACTTCATGAGTTATCTTCTCAAAATACTTCTTCCATCAAAATCAAACCTCCTCCAATCGATTCCCAAAAGATCTAGGACTGTTGGTGCTACGTCCATCAAAGATAAGTTTGTTCTGATGTTAATATCTTCATTAGATATCATGAAAAATACTGCATTATCACCCTTATGACTACCCGGAACAATTCCATGATTGATAGCATCTTCTATTAGGGGTGCATCTATCCTGTTTCCAACACCGTAATCATCTAATAATTCGAACACAATATCCGGATATTTGCCGATGTATGGACCTTGATATAACTCCTCACGTCTCATTGCCCATTTTACCAACTTGTTGTTAGTTGCGGGATCAGAAATTTGGAGTAAAGCCTCTATGATTTCACTTCTAATTTTCTCATATGTTTCTTCATCCTCAATTAGCCGTTTATTGATTCTAATTCCGGCGTAGGAATAAGACTTAATTCCAGAAAGATCTGAAGCATATGCAAGCGTATTTTCCCAATTAATTGTCGGTGGAGTTGTATAAATTTTCCTTAATCTTGGTATAACTTTTAGCAATTTCGAGCCAATATTCTCTAAGTTGTATTTGCTAGCTATACTAAGTGTCTTTCTTTTTAGACCCTCTATTATAATTGCGAAAACGTCCCTTTTCTTAGGGAATAGTAAATTCTTTCGCTTTAAGAGTTCATTAATGTTAACATTTTTTATCGGCCTTCTCCCGTGGCCATGATCACTCAACAATATTAGAATGTCATCTTGATCTAGTTGTGAGTAAAATTTCTTTATCATTTCATCATGCAATTTATAAAAATTTCTTATAACATCTTTATATGGGTTGTCACCTGGATACGCCGGATCGCTCTCATCAAAATATTTCCAGAAAAAATGTGGAACGACATCCAAAACTGAAGAATAAATAAAAAATAGGTCCCAATCCTCCTTTCTTAGCATTTTCAGCCCAAATTCTATAGTAGCATTAAGTAGTTCTTCATGTCTTTTTATAAATTCCTCATGGGATAATCCGCCTTTTCCCGGAAATCCTTTAATTGTATTCAATCTATGTAAATCGAATTCGTTGCCTATATCATCAGGGTATGCCTGAACATCATCATTTACCGAGGACCTACCAATCATTATCCCATTTACTTGCCAAACAGGATAACCAAGATGCGGAAGAATGATACAGAATCTTTTACCATATTTCCCTCCAATATCCCAAAATGTTTTTCCTTTAATATACTTATTAGGTGTATCCTTTGTCTGATATATTAATGATTTCTCTAATGGATCCAAAAAGTGAACAACGCCGTGCCTTGCGGGATTTAGACCAGTATAAATACTAGCCCAAGCCGTATCCGAATCTGGAGGGAAGACACTATGTACGTCAATAGTAGGGCTTCTTTTTATAATTTTGCTGATAGTTGGTAGTTCTTTTTTGAATTTAGAGATCAGAACTTTATCCATCCCATCTACCCCGATCATTACTATACGCTTACTCATTGATTTCCCCCCTCAAATAATGTTTTAGTAATATTTTTATTTGATTTTCTAGTTCTATAATATCTTGAGTTCCATCCAAAGTCAAAATGTTAAAATCCCGTTTCAATAATAGATAAACTTC
>JACIXO010000304.1 GCA_014360385.1 Actinomycetota bacterium
GATATACACCTGAGCTTCTAATGCTCAGGTGTATATCATGCATCATAAAAGTATATTGTAACTTATGCTATCTTATAATATTACTTATACTTATTATAGAATTATACCGTTATAGACTTAAATGTATTAATAACCTTAATATTCCATTACATACTCTTTAAGATCTTCCGGTATCTCAAGACCAATTTCTTTAGCAACCTTCCCATTAATAGCAAAATCAAACTTATCAGCTGACTCAATAGGCATTGTCGCTGGCTTAGCTTCACCTTTTAGAATCTTTACTGCCATAAGTCCTGCTTTATATCCTAAGTCATAATAGTTTATTCCAAGAGTTGCTAATCCTCCATTTTGTACCATTCCTGCTTCTCCACATATAACCGGAGTTTTTGATTCAACTGTTACCCCATAAACAATTGGCATTGAAGATGCTAACACATTATCAGTTGGAAGATAAAGGGCATCACATTTCTGAACAATCTCCTGAGTTGCTTGCTGAACATCATTCGAATTAGTTATAGTTACTTCTACATAATTTAATCCTAAAGACTCAATAACTTCTTTTGCAATTTTAGCCTGAACGACAGAATTATCTTCACTTGAAGTATATATTACTCCAACAGTTTTAGCATCAGGCACAAGTTTTACAAGTAAATCTATCTGCTCTTTAATTGGATTCATATCTGTTGTTCCAGTTACATTCCCTCCCGGAGCTTCATTAGACTCTACAAGTTTAGCTGCAACATAATCTGTTATTGCTGTTCCAACTATTGGTATTTCTTTTGTTTTTCCCGCAATGGCCTGCGCAGCAGGAGTTGCAATTGCTAATATAAGGTCTACTTTGTTTGCAACAAAACGATCACTTATAGTTGAAAGATTGCTTTGATCAGCTTGAGCATTTTGATAATCAATTACTATATTCTCTCCATCAACATAACCATTATCCTTTAAAGCAGCGATAAAACCTTCTCTTGCTGAATCAAGTGCAACATGTTCAACATACTGAATAACACCAATAGTTTTCTTTTCAGACGAAGCCTTCCCTGAACAGCCTACAACTGTCAGGACTAATGCGAGCACAAGCACAAAAAATATTAACTTCTTCAAATTTCCCTCCTTTAATATTTATTAACAAATATTTTTGTGTATTATAACATAAATATCCTTCTTTCTTAAAAATAATCTTTTGAAAAAAAATATACTTGTTGAGATAACGATTATAAAGTTTGATTTGTGCTTTTGCTAAATCATAAAAAATGAGTGGAAATAAATTAAATAAAATTTTCCTCTTGCGAGGCTCAAGACGAAAAGATAAGGACATTTATTATAAGTCAGAATAAATGGAAGGTTTTATAAGGCTTATTCGAATTGACTCAGCAAAATGTTCCAAAAAGAAAATCAGGTTAAATTTCAAATATCCCTTAAATATCAATAATTTAAACCACTCTCAAAAAGGTTCTGGTAAGGTGGGGATGGGTGGTGAGAATTTTGAAAAAGAAAGTCAAAATATTATTTTCCCTTGCCAGCTTGATTTAGTTTAAAAAGAAATAATGGCTCCCCTTAGTGGATACATTTCGTACTTTTTATCTCACCGAATTTATAAATTTAGAAGATGAATTAGAAACAATTAAAGCTAATTTTATGTTTGCATAATAAACTTTTTTTAATTCTTCTATGCCAAGGTCAATATCGATAATAAAAATTTATCGATAGCAAAATGTTAAAAAATTTATGTTATAATTCTGGTATGATTACAGAAAAAGATATAAATATAATCAAAGAGACATCAAAAAAATATAATGTAAAACAAGTGTTACTTTTTGGATCAAGCTTAGATCCAAAAAAGAAAAGCAACGATATTGACATTGGTATAGAAGGACTTTTTCCTAAAGATTTTTTTAAATTTTATGGTGAGCTATTACTTAAGCTTTCAAAACCAGTTGATATTATTGATCTAGAAGGATCATCAAAGTTTGTTGATCTGATAAAAAAAGAAG
>JACIXO010000305.1 GCA_014360385.1 Actinomycetota bacterium
TTCAAGATTTTTATTTCTCCTCGTTCTCTTTCTTTACACTTATTTGTTTTTTAATGTCTTCCATCATACTTCTGAATACAGGTATCCAGGACTCATCATGCCTTACTAAGGGAACCCCTTTTGAATAGGATTCTGCTATTCCTTGTTCATAAGGTATTTTTAGCAAAATGTTTATGTTTTTGCTTTTGCAATAGCTTTCTACCTCACCGTTCCCTATTCCATCTCTATTTATCACTACCCCATATGGAACGTTCATACTTTCCAAAATCTCTATAGAGAGTAACAAATCATTTAAACCATAAGGAGTTGGTTCAGTAACAAGGATACAGAAATCACTATCCTTCACTGAAAAGACCATTGGGCATGAGGTTCCAGGAGGAGAGTCTATTATCACAAGTTCATCCTCTTGAATTAATCTATCCAATGCTACCTGAATCGAAATTGTTCTCATGTATCCAGGTTTTAATTCCCCCATAAAAAAGTTTATCCCTGGATCCACTATTCCCTTTTTTATCCTTCCAATTACTACATCCTTCTCTCTTACCGCACCTGGAGGTCCGACCAACAAGCACCCACCACACCCATGACAAAGTTCAGGGAAAAAGATTACTTTACCCCCTGCTACTGCAACTGCATTATAATGGCAGAACTCTGCACACCTGGTAAAATCTGCACCTGTCTCTGTCAAGAAATAAGGATGCTTTATAGTGACTTCTTGTTCATTCCTAATAGCGGGTTTTAGAAAAAAGTGTGAATTAGGAGCCTCTACATCATAATCCATGAAATTACAGTAACCCACCGATAAAGCAAGACTTACTGCAACCGTAGTTTTTCCAGTACCTCCCTTTCCACTAGCTACTGATATAATCAATTTACCACCTTCTCTTTATACTTTTCTCATGGTTTTGATCAAAATGTTTTAGCCCTCCAGGAGACTCAATCTTACAAATTTTTTTCTCAATACTTGGTTTAGCATCCGGCTTATCACTTGCTAGCCTTCCGTCAACTTCAATCTAATCTTATCCACTCTCCTTAAGTTTTCTACTTCATACCAAAATGAGGAGAAACATCCGGTCCTGATGATAACGTAAGTTCGCCTTTCTTGAACCTTTCTATGGCGGCTCTTACCGTGCCTGTAACTCCAGAATATACCCTGAGAGGCGAGGAGGACAAGACCCTGTATGCATTTGGTCCAACATTACCAGTAATCACTGCTTCAACACCGCGATTAATAAGCATCTGAGCAGCCTGAATGCCAGCTCCTCCCATAGCTCCTCTTGCCTGGTTTTCAATATGCTCAAAACTATCACTATCAGTATCATAGATAATAAAATATGGACATCTTCCAAACCTTGCATCCACCTCAGAATCAAAGCTGGTTCCGGTTGAAGATATAGCCACTTTCATTTTTACAACCTCCGATATAATTTGAACTTTAGTAAATATTAGAGCTTATGTTAGAGTTTACATACTGGAAATTTAAAACCTTATTACAAAGCATATGAATTATCCCAAGTGGGCACTTTAAGCATACCAATTTTTCCTACCACAAACTATCGGTACCCTATGCTCTTATCATATTTGTTCCACATTTAGGACACTTTACTTCGTAGCAGGGGATCCCAGCCTGGTGTTCTATTTTCTCACCACAAGCAGGACAAACACACAATCCACCAGGACCAGCAGCACGTCCTCCCATTCTACCTCTTCCTGTCCCACGTCCTAAACCTTTCCCAGTTCCTGGACCCTGACCAAGTGGGCCAGTTCCATCTCCCCTTGGCATAATTAACTACCTCCATTGTAAATTATGAATTATTTTTTTATTACCCTGGTTTTTGGATTAGAATCAGGGTCATCGAAGCTTATGAACCTACGTTCACAATAGCATTATAATGAACATAAGTTCATAAATCAAGAGGAGAAAAATATTTCTTAATGATTTTTCAATATATACTAAAACCCTTATTTC
>JACIXO010000306.1 GCA_014360385.1 Actinomycetota bacterium
CACACATAAAAATCCTTAAATATAAAAAATATTACTATTTATGCTATTTATAACTCGGTACTATTTATGACTCGGTTTTTATGGCCAAGCTTTTTTTAAGTATTATTTAAGCTAAAGATTTTTCTAATTTTCTCGTTTGAGTCAAAGCTAAAGCCTTGTTTTATAACTTTATCAGCAAAAGTAGGAATATACCCTGTAAACCAGAAAACACCTCCATCTTCCGAGCAAAGTTCACCAGCCAACTTTTCATTTTTTCTGTAAGCCCCATCAAAATACTCAGGATCTTTCTTTTTATAGACAAATATATCCCTTACTTCTATTAATGCATTGCTATTCATTGATATATTTTTGTCCACTATCTCACTTACTCTTGCCACTATTCTTCTTCCGTCTTCTAACCTTTGCAGGTGAACAACCATATCAATCGATGAAGTTATCATTCTCCTTGCAGAAGATGGAGTTAAGTTCAAGCCAGCCATGAGTAGCATTGTTTCCAGTCTCGAAACCAAATCTCTAGGTGAATTAGCATGAATGGTTGACATCGAACCACTGTGACCTGTATTCATAGCCTGGAGAACGTCCACAGCCTCGGCTCCTCTCATTTCGCCCACTATTATCCTATCCGGTCTCATTCTCAAAGAATTCCTTACAAGATCCCTTATAGTTATTTCCCCAGCACCCTCTATATTCGGAGGTCTACTCTCAAGTCTTACCACGTGAGGGAGATTCAGATCTAACTCCAGTGTATCTTCTATAGTTACAATTCTTTCCTCATGAAATATGTAGTTAGAAATTACGTTGAGAAAAGTAGTTTTTCCACTTGCTGAGCCCCCAGAGATTAATATGTTAAGTTTACTCTTTACGCAAGCCTCCATGAAAAAAGATAGTTTTTCATCCAGGGTTCCCGAATCAATTAAATCTTCTATCTTTTTAACACTTTTCTTAAATTTTCTAATGGTTACAATTATCTCAGCCAGAGACACTGGCTTTACTACCACATTAACTCTTGAACCATTCTCAAGCCTTGCATCAACCATCGGTGAACTTTCATCCACCCTTAAGCCCAGTGGACTCAATATCTTATCAACAAGATTCCTTACATGAGAGTTGTTTTTAAATTTTACATTCGTTTTTCTAACTACCCCATTCTCTTCCACGTATATCTCGTCGAAATTATTTATCATGATTTCCGACACCCTATCATCATTCATAAGAAAACTTATTGGTCCCATGCCAAAGCTATCTTGATATATTTCATTTACAAGCTCGACAACCTTCTTTTCGCTAATTATTATCTTCTCTCTCTCGATTATCTCCCTCAAATGCCTATCTATCTTCCGAATTCTCTCTGAAGGAGTAAGGAGCTTGAATTCTTCAATTTCTATTTTTTCTGCTAGTTTATCTTTTATGCCTTCGAAAACCGGGTTTTCACTTAAATTATTCATACGCACCATAGCTAAAATCCAAGTTCAGCCAGCATCTCTTCGGAAAGTTCGGTAAGAATTTTTACTATTCTTAGACTGTAGTTGAAAATAGAAAAGGGCCCTCTATCTAGAAAAAGAAATTCAATATCTCTATCGTAAGGAACAAAAGCTCTAACAGGATATTTAAGAAGGTGGTTCAACCTGGAGGGCGTAATAGAGTACCCCAAATTATACCTGTTTATTATTATGCTTAATAAAGCAGAGAAATCATCCAAACCAAGGCTATCCACTATTATGTTGAGATTACTTACAGAAATTAAATCAGGCAAGGAAACAATAACTAACTTATCTAAATATTCTTGATAATCTAAACTACAGAAAGAAAAAAGATTATAAGGAAAATCAACAAGAATGATGTCAAAATTTTCTCTTAAAGAGTCTAGTAGTTTCCCAAGATTTCCAGAAGTAAAAATCTTATTCTTTTCAACTCTTAGAGAAGGAAGAATTAAGTTAAGACTGCTTT
>JACIXO010000307.1 GCA_014360385.1 Actinomycetota bacterium
CTTCTTTTCTACAAAATCATTAGAAAAATAAACCTTTGCAATACCATTTACTAACTCTACGTTTATAAGCTTTGTTGTTGGAGGGATCAAAGAGATTAAATTATCCGCATCAGGACCTTTCAGTAGCTCTAATATAGACTGGATTAAATAATCATCTCTAGGTACATACCTTAGTTCGCCGACCAGAAATTCTCCATTTTCATCAGCAAAATACACAAATACACCCAACTCTTCCTTTACACTCTCATTATCTTTCTCAACTTCTGTACTAATGCTTGTCTCAGCCGTTTGTTCCGTACCCTCCTCCTCACTCTTGCCGGATTCTTCGCTCAAGGCAGTGAGATCCTTCTCATCAACGCTTTCTGACTCGACTACCTCTTTGGTTACCTCGTCCTCAATAGATCTTTCACGATCAGAGGAGACCGGGATACAACTATTCAAGGTTAAAATAGAGAAAAAAAGAAAAAAGATTAGAGAAAGAAACAGTGAAAGGATTTTTATTTTGGAAACATTTTTTTTCACTTTCATTTTGCTACAGTGTTTACTATGATTTTTAATGCATTATATTTCTACTTTATATAAATGATTGGTGGCTACATGCTTGCTAACCACTACATTTAAAAATTATGCATAAATATTGATATATGTCAATACTTTTTTAAATAAATTATTTAATCTTTTATAAGCTTGCATAGTTTAAAATTCTCTAACCCTTCTGAAGAAGGCTTAAAAACAAACTTTCATACTTGTCAGTAATCGCATCCCATGAGTAATGCTTTCTTACTCTTTCCCTAGCTTTTTCTCCAAGGCTTTTCACAACCGAAGGATTGCTAATGACATAGTTCATCTTAGAAATTAAATCATCGATATCATTTTTCCTATATACCAACCCACAATCACCTATAACCTCTACATTCTCTGGAGTTCCATTTACAATCACACAATTTCCAAAACCCATAGCCTCTACCAGTGCTGGGTGGGTTCCCCCAACTTCAGTCGCATGTACATAACAATAAGCATGACCTTGCAATTCTTTATAACCTTCGCCATAAACATAACCAGTGAAGATTATCCTTGGATCTCTGGTTTCTTTTAATCTTTTTATATAATCTTTGGCATAAGGTGCATCCCCAACTACCACCAATTTTTTGTTAGTTTTTACTTGTTCAAATGCTTTAATAACTATGTGAGCATTATTCTCGGGTTCAAGGCGACTAACATAAAGAAAATATTCGTTAGGTTCTACTCCAAGTCTATCTAAAATATTTGTACTCGAGATCTTAGTAATATGGGCTCCATAGGGAATAAACACAGAACTTTTATGATATCTTCTTTTATAATACTCTTGAATTACTTTAGCATCTGTTACTATCCTATTGGGAAACAAGACTGAGAAAAATTCCCCGAATAAATACCAAGCTTTACCTAATACGTTCCACTTTTTTCTTTTTCTTTCTATTCCGTCAACATTGACTACGACTTTTTGCCCAACTATCCTGGGAATAAAAGAGAAAATACTATTAGCAGCATTACAGATCAAGATAACATCGTATCTATTAAACAGAGAATGCAGTACACAAACTAAAGTGTGAATAACTGTATCTAGATACTTATGAGAAATAGTAGGGAGAATTATGATTCTGACACCTTTATAATATTTATCTTTATAATTTATAACGTTTGAGCGGCCATATACAGTAATATCATGGCCCTTGTTAACCAACCTCAAGGCAAGTTCTTCAGCAAAAGTCTCAAAACCTCCATAGCAGGCTGGAATTCCTCTTATTCCCATTATTGCAATACGCATTATAATTACCCCTTAAAAAGAGCTCTTATTCTTACACCCAGGTAACGTTTGTTTATAGACACTCCAGACTCTCAATTAACCTATAAAAATTCGCTAGCTACCTCATAGCACCTAGACTCTCATAAACTACTAATGTCT
>JACIXO010000308.1 GCA_014360385.1 Actinomycetota bacterium
TCCTCTTATCAGTTTCTCTAAACCCAAGGAGAAAAAGAAAATCTTTATTTTGAGATAAACGCTTAAGCAGATCATTATATCGCCCTCTATAGATACAATTTCGCAGTTCTTGATCATTCAATTTTACCGCTCCAGTATTTAATCTTTCAAAAATTTCAAACTTAACATCTGGGTGAGATTCTTTCTCTATAACGATTACCTTAAGAGGATAGTTCTTGTAATGTCTCTGAAGATCTTTCGGAAGTTCACTAAATGTTTTTCTCTTTAATTCTGTAATTACAGTAAGTCCAGTTAATCTAAGTTGTGAAATTTGTTGATTTCCTATGCTCAAAGGTGCAAAAAACCTGAAAAGAGAAATAAGTCTTTGTTGTCCATCAATTACCACTAATTTACCATCATCTTCCTCGGATAGATAGATGATAGGAAGAGGAACTTTCAATAATGCTGATTCCACTAATCTACTGGCTTTTTTGTCATCCCAAACATAGTATCTTTGAAATTCTGGTTGTAATATAAGATCTCCATCTAGAAATCTATGATATAATTCATTAATGCTTGGTTCCCAGGCTCTTGTTGAGATTTTTCTATCTTTTATTATTTCAGTCTCATAAACGAAATTCTCTTCAGTTTCTTCTATCTCTAATTCTTGTTTGTTCATGAATTTCACCATTATAGAATATATATTCAAGCTTTTTTAAAGTTTACTGCTCCTTACTACCCCACCCTACCTTACCAACAATAAGTTAACAGAACCCTAAATACTATTTTGTACAAGTTATATAACCTAACAATCAAAAGAAAAAAGAGAAAAATCACAGATTCAAAATCGACAATTCTTTTTTAAGTTCATCAACTAGGTGATAATAAATCCTAACGGCATTTTGAACATTCTGTCTATAATGTTTTCCTCCAACATTCTTTGAGGCTCTACCTTGAAGGAATTCTATAAGATGTGATGCATCAGCTGGTGGATTTGGGACTTTAGACATAACGTTGTTATTCAGGAAGTTTTGAACAAACTTTCTAAATAAAGCGAAGTCTTTGGCTTTTGGATTATTTAGCATTTCATCTTTTCTTATTGAGTTAGGCGTTAGCCTATAACCATTTTTCTGGTATTTAACTAAGTCATCAACTAATTCAATTGGGAATACAGCAACATAACCTCTTTTAGTTCCGTGTTTTCTAGTTTTTATTTTGACTCTTTCTAAATCATAAACGACAATTTTCTTTTTCCATTTTCTTGGCAAGTCAAAGGCTTCAAAAGTCTCATCAATAACCTTTGGATCAAACTGATTCATTAAAGCTAGGACTTCTTGACCTCTAAGACCAGTGAAAGCTAATAGCTTCAAGAATAGTCTTCTAGCGTGAATTATTTCTGGTTTTGTTCCTTTAACGTCTTTAATAATGTTCACGATATCTTTTGCCTTGATTATCTTTTCTGTTTCTGGTCTTGCTTTGCTTTTGATGTTCGGAATTACAGCTTTGAAGTCTATGCTTTCACTTTTCTTTATTGCTCCTTTTTCTACTAAGAAGTTTATGTAACTCCTTATTGCATTATAAACGTGCCTATCTGGATTTCCAGATTTTGTTGGTGGTATTGCTTCAATTATTTTCCTTAACTCGGCTGGAGTATTGGCTTTTTTGCCTTTTAAGTAGTTGTCTAATTTACTTATGTATCGGTTAGCCATTGATGGTGTTTCTTTCTTTATCCAATTCATGTATTCCTCCCTGTCTCTGTCATAGTCGAGTATGTAGGTTTTAGGCTTTTTAGGTGGTAAAGCTTTTGGAAAAATGTTTTCCTCCGGAAAAGGCTCGATTTCGAGAATAGCTTCTTTATAGGTGTCCTTTTCCCTGAGTATCTCGAGTCCACCGCCTTCCCTGGCTAGGCTACCCCGGCGCTCGAAGTATACTATCAAAGAGGGCCTTATAAACATTGC
>JACIXO010000309.1 GCA_014360385.1 Actinomycetota bacterium
TTGAGAATGAGACTTTTCCTTTGTATTAGATTCTTTATCCATATTTATCCTTTGATTAAAGTTTTATAATCAACATACAAAAAAAAATACATATCTGAGTAGAATAGTCAAGTTCATTTAAATCAAGTTATTATACCATTAAATTAAGCTAATAAGTAAACTTAAAAAAAATATAAATTTAATCTTTAATATAATTCTTGCTTTAAATCTAAATTAAATATACATATATTAACTAAAAAAAATAACAAAAAAAAGTGCTTATATATTTATCTATTAATTAATAGTCTTTAATATGATATAATGTGTTAATAAATAATACAAAATTTATTAAATAAAATGTTAGTATAAAACATTTATTAAAATAATAAGGAGGAATATTTTGAGCTATTTTAAATTAAAAGAGCGTAACACAAATGTGAAGACTGAGATTGTAGCCGGCATCGGTACTTTTATGGCTATAGCTTACATCCATTTTATAAACCCAGCTATTTTATCTCAGGGAGGAGCAACCGGGATTTCATTTGAGAGCATTTTTATAGCAAGCTGCCTTGGTATGGGTTTAACCTCAATAGCTATGGGATTAATAGCAAATGCCCCATTTACCCTTGCTTCAGGTATGGGGATAAATGCAGCAATTGTAGCAAGCCTTATTTATGGTCTTGGGCTATCCTGGCAAAAGGCTATGGGAATTGTAGTAATAGAGGGTATTCTGGTAACAATTTTAGTTTTAACTAGATTAAGGGATGCAATTTCTAAAGCAATCCCACCAGGGCTAAAGTATGCAATGGGGGCAGGAATTGGATTATTTCTTTGCTTTATTGGAGTTCAGGAAGCTGGCTTTGTAAAAATCGACCCTTATACTGGAGTTAGCTTTGGAGATTTAAGCCAACCTTCTACGCTTCTAGCTCTTTTTGGTTTAGCAGTAACTATAGCTTTTTTAGTCTTTAAGATAAGAGGAGCAATTTTATATGGAATTTTTCTAACAGCATGTGCTGGTATTATATTTAAAATTATTCCTCTTCCAGAAGTATTTCTTAGTATTCCTACAAAAGAAAGCTTTTCTACATTTTTCAAAGCTGATATAGCCGGGGTATTTACCAGTCAGGGTATGCTAAGTTTTTTGGCTATTGGTACAGTATTTTTGCTACTCATGAGAGATCTTTTTGAAACTCTAGGGGTGGTATTCGGAATTGGAGGCAGTGTAAGAGAAAACCTTGATTTTACGACAAAAACAACTCTTAAAAGAATCCTACTTGTTGATTCAGCTGGTTCAATATTAGGTGGCTTATCTGGAGCAGGACCTATAACAACTGCACCAGAAAGCTCAGTGGGAGTAGCTTTAGGCGGAAGAACTGGCATTGTTCCAATTACCTGTGGAATTATGGCTTTTCTTTGTATATTTTTTTCTCCGATTTTTGCCATAGTTGGGGGAGGAGTTGAGGTAGAAGAAGGTATATATAGGTATCCTGTTACTGCTCCTGCCTTAATAGTAGCAGGATTTTTCATCACAAGACTGGTAACTAAGATAGATTTTAGTGACCCAGAAATCGCAATACCCTCTTTTCTTACAATAGCAATTATGCCTTTTAGCTATGGAATATTCTATGGAATTGGGTTTGGGTTTATAAGCTATACGTTTATAAAGCTTATAAGAGGAAAAGTAAAGGAGCTACATCCAGCAATGATTGTTATAAGTGTTTTATTTGTGGTAGCATTTTTAGCTTTAAGGCGATAGAAAAAAGAGGGCTGTCCTCCACTTCGTTTGATCTTAAAGCATATTTTTGTATAATTTGTATATACAATAAATACAGGAGTGATATGACATGGAAAAACAAATGGTAATTAGAATAGATAAAGAAACTAAAGATAAATTTAAAAAATTGCGAGGATAGAAGGAAAAACCCTCAGCGAAAAGCTATGGAAGCTTGTTT
>JACIXO010000031.1 GCA_014360385.1 Actinomycetota bacterium
AGGAGGTGCAAATCAGACAGCTCAGCCTGCGGTGGAGCAAGAGGAGAAGACAGAATTTGATGTTCAGCTGAAATCTAGTGGCACTCAGAAGATTCAGGTAATAAAGGTTGTGAGAGCAGTTACAGGTCTTGGCCTTAAAGAAGCAAAAGCATTGGTTGACGAGGCTCCAAGCATAGTTAAAGAAAAAGTTTCCAGGGAAGAAGCAGAAAGCATTAAAAAGCAGCTTGAAGAAGCTGGAGCTGAGGTTGAATTGAAATAGTTAAGGTCCCAGGATAAGGATACCTCTGTCATAAGGCTTATAACTAAAACTTAAGCCAGAATTTTTAAGAATTTTGAAGGATGGGTTGAAAGGGTCTTGTTAGAAGAGCAATACGTAGAAGGATACTAAAGTCTAGAAGAAGGTACTTATAACCTTATAATGTTTCTAAGGAATAGAAGAAGATTTTGGCTGGTGCTGAAATCTTCTTTCGTATTTACCAGGGCTTGGTGGCATTTGCTGGCAATGTCAGACTTGTTGGGAAAGAGGACTAACTTTTTTGGGTTGGGTTAATTTTTTATGCTAAAGAGTAACAAAAAGCTGGGTAGCAGGAAATATTTGACATTTTATTTCTAATTTGTTATATTGGCAGTTTGTCAGCTTTTCCTGAACACATCTTACTGCTTTCAGACTATTACAGACTATTATCATGAAGAAGACTTTGCTGTATTGCTGTCAAAGGTTTTAGATTGTCCAAAATCCTTTTTTGTTAATTTAACCAGGTTACCTTTGTTAGCTATAAGAAAACACAAAATTTTTTGAAGAGGAGTGGCGGATTAATGCAAAGAATCAAAAAAATTCAGAGGTATAATTTTGGCAAAATTCCAAAAGCTATGGAAATGCCTAACCTTCTGGATATCCAGAAACAGTCCTTCGAGTGGCTCCTGAAAGAAGGGCTGATGGAAGCTTTTAGGGACGTATCCCCTATTGAAGATTTTACTGGAAACATGTCGTTGGAGTTTGTTGATTATAGTTTCGGGGAAATAAATGCCTCGCCTGAGGAGTGCAAGATGCAGGATATGACCTATTCTGCTCCTCTCAAAGTTCTTGCCAGGTTTACCAATAAGGAAACAGGAGAAATGAAGGAACAAGAAGTATTTATGGGTGATTTCCCGATGATGACTGAAACAGGAACTTTCATAATTAATGGAACCGAGAGAGTAATAGTCTCGCAACTGGTTAGATCTCCTGGTGTATATTATGACACAGATGTGGATAGAAAGACAGAAAAAGTGCTCTACCTGTGCAAGGTTATCCCTACTAGAGGGTCATGGATAGAGATTGAGACAGATAAGAAAGATGTTGCTTATATAAGAATCGATAGAAGAAGAAAGTTCTTGCTTACTATTTTCCTCAAGTCAGTTGGTTTTGGAAATAATGAAGACCTCATCAACATTTTTGGACCATATGACAGAGTAGGATGCATAAAAAACACTCTTGAAAAAGATCTCACCGAGACAGAGGAAGAAGCTCTGATCGAGATTTATAAGAAACTAAGACCCGGCGAGCCACCTACACTTGAAAGTGCGAGAAATTTGATTTACTCAATGTTCTTTAATCCAAAGAGATATGATTTAGGCAAAGTTGGTAGATATAAATTAAATCAGAAACTGGAAGAAGAAATTGAACCCAGACTTCTGGCTAAACTTGCCCAGATAGATGAGAAAATGGGCATAGACTCCAGCGAAGAATGTATCCTTACAAGTAAAGATATCTTTTTGATAGTGAAGTATCTAGTTCAGCTCATGGGTGGAGTCGGAGAAATTGATGATATCGATCATTTTGGAAATAGAAGAGTAAGAAATATTGGAGAACTTATACAGAACCAGGTAAGAATTGGTTTATCTCGAATGGAAAGAGTTATAAAAGAAAGAATGACAACCCAGGACATCGAGACCATAACTCCGAAGTCTTTAATAAACGTGCGTCCTCTGGTGGCCAGTCTCAAAGAGTTTTTTGGAAGTGGGCAGCTTTCACAGTTTCTTGATCAAACAAATCCTCTGTCGGAGATTACTCATAAACGCAGACTGAGTGCGCTGGGCCCTGGTGGCTTAAGCAGAGAAAGAGCTGGTTTTGAGGTAAGGGATGTGCACTCCTCGCACTATGGAAGAATGTGTCCCATAGAGACTCCTGAAGGGCCAAACATCGGTTTGATTGGTTCTCTTGCTACTTATGCCAGGTTAAATAAATTCGGGTTTATCGAGACCCCCTACATAAAAGTAGAAAATGGCAGGTTGACAGATAAGGTTGAATACCTTTCTGCAGACGAGGAAGAAAATTATGTAATCGCTCAGGCTATTTCGAACATAGATAAAGATGGAAGATTACTTGAAGAGAAGTTACTTGCTCGTTCGGGGGGAGAAGTAGTGGTGGTTGAACCTGATATGGTTGATTATATGGATGTTTCCCCTGAACAATTGTTTAGTGCTGCTGCCTCCTTAATTCCATTTTTGGAACATGACGATGCCAATAGAGCACTTATGGGTTCTAATATGCAGAGGCAGGCCGTTCCTTTGATTGAGCCTGAGCCACCGCTGGTTGGAACAGGGATGGAGAGCAAAGTAGCTCGCGATAGCGGCTGGCTTCTAATTGCGGAAGATGATGGAATAGTGAGAGAAGTCTGCGCAAATTATATAAAAGTGGATTACAAAAATGGAAAGAGTGTGACATACAATTTGGCCAAGTTTCGAAGGTCTAATCAGGGAACTTGTATAAATCAAAGACCAATCGTAGATGAAGGTGATGAGGTTAAGAAAGGAGATATTCTAGCTGATGGACCTGCAACCTGTGGAGGAGAGCTTTCACTCGGTAGAAATTTATTGGTAGCCTTTATGCCATGGGAAGGCTATAACTATGAAGATGCTATTATAATTTCTGAGAGGCTTGTAAAAGAAGGCATCCTGTCTTCTATTCATATCTCCAAGCAAGAAGTTGAGGCCCGAAATACAAAACTTGGTCCGGAAGAGATTACGAGGGACATCCCGAATGTTAGTGAAGATGTTCTTAAGAATCTTGATGAGCGGGGAATTATAAGAATAGGAGCTGAGGTAAAACCAGGTGATGTGCTGGTAGGTAAGATAACTCCTAAAGGAGAAACTGAACTTACTGCTGAGGAAAAGTTGTTGAGGGCTATTTTTGGAGAAAAAGCCAGGGA
This sequence comes from Actinomycetota bacterium, assembly GCA_014360385.1. Taxonomy (GTDB): domain Bacteria; phylum Actinomycetota; class Humimicrobiia; order Humimicrobiales; family Humimicrobiaceae; genus JACIXO01. The sequence continues at coordinate 3,192 of JACIXO010000031.1, forward strand.
GGTGAGAGACACCTCTCTTAAAGTTCCACACGGTGAAGAGGGAAAGGTTATAGATATTCAGGTCTTCTCAAGAAAAAAGGGTCACGATCTTCCTCCTGGTGTAAACGAGCTTGTAAGAGTATTTATAGCCAAGGAAAGAAAAATATCTGTAGGCGATAAGCTTGCTGGTAGACATGGAAACAAGGGTGTTATTTCTGTTATTCTTCCTGAGGAGGATATGCCTTATTTAGAGGATGGCACTCCTGTAGATATAATATTTAATCCTTTAAGTGTTCCTTCCCGAATGAATGTGGGACAGCTATTGGAAACACATCTGGGTTGGGCTGCCTATAAAGGCTGGAGGGAAGATGGTAGCTCTGAAGCCAATTGTGAAACCGAGAACGGTCCTGTTTACTGTTCCTCTCCAATATTTAATGGTGCAAAGGAAGAGGATATAAAGAGGCTATTGGTGAAAGCTGGTCTACCCGAGGACGGAAAAGCTACTCTTTATGATGGCAGAACGGGGGAGAAAATAGGTGATGATATTACTGTTGGTTATATTTATGTACTTAAATTATCGCATTTAGTAGATGATAAAATACATGCAAGATCAACAGGACCCTACTCCTTGATCACCCAGCAACCTCTGGGAGGAAAGGCACAGTTTGGAGGCCAGAGATTTGGTGAAATGGAGGTATGGGCGCTGGAGGCTTATGGAGCCGCTAATACACTACAGGAGATGTTAACTATAAAGTCAGATGATGTGAAGGGGCGGGTCAAGACTTATGAATCCATAGTTAAAGGAGAGAATATAGAGAGACCTGGGATACCTGAATCTTTTAAAGTATTGGTTAAGGAGATGCAAAGCCTGGCACTGGATGTAGAGGTACTATCCGAAGAAGGTAAAGAAGTAGAAATGGTTGCCCAGGAAGATGAGATAATGAAAACTGTTAGAGAATTAAGTATAGATATCCAGGGAAAAGAAGATTTAGTTCGCAAGCCTGAGAGGTCGAAGGAGAAGGTTTCTAAAAGGCAAAGGGATAAAGTTAAAAAGTGAGAGAGAAAGAGAGAAAAATAGATACCATTTTTGGAGGGATTATTTATGAGCATAAGTGTAGATGTTAATAATTTTGACGCTATAAGGATAGGTATAGCCTCACCCGAGAAAATAAGATCCTGGTCAAACGGCGAAGTAAAAAAGCCTGAAACAATAAATTACAGGACGCTCAAACCTGAAAAAGATGGCCTTTTCTGTGAAAGGATATTTGGCCCTACTAAAGACTGGGAGTGCTATTGTGGAAAATACAAGAGGGTTAGATTTAAAGGCATAATCTGTGAAAGGTGTGGAGTTGAGGTCACAAGGTCAAGTGTAAGAAGAGAGAGAATGGGTCATATTGAACTTGCTGCTCCAGTCTCCCACATATGGTTTTTTAAAGGTGTTCCCAGTAGGATGGGTTATGTTCTCGATATGAGCCCGAAGGATCTTGAAAAAGTTCTGTACTTTGATTCTTATGTCATAACATTTGTTGACAAGGAGAAAATAAAAGCGGAGTCTGATAAGATCAGGCATTTGCATGAAAAGGCTTTTGAGAGAGCCAGACAGATGCATGAGTTGAGGATAAAGGAGATCCAGGAGAATAAAGAGGATTTGTTGAGAAGATATAAGGAGGGCGATAGCCTTAAAGAGATAGAGGCTATTGAGGATGAAGATATAACATCTGAAAAAGACCTCGAAGCCAAGATTAATAAGATTGTAAGAGAGACGGAAAAGCTTCTGGAGGAAGAAGAAGAGATATACAAGGAAGAGCTGGAGTTAATTAAGAGGGCGAGCACGTTTTTCTTCAACTTAGAGGAGAAGATGCTTGTATCAGACGCAAGCCTCTTTAAAAAGATGAAAGAAATCTATGGAGAGTACTTTGACGGTGGAATGGGTGCTGAAGCTATAAAACAGCTTTTAAAGAATATAGACTGTGAAAAGGAAGTAAAGGAACTTCGAGAAATAATTAACAATTCTAAAGGTCAGAAGAGAAGCAGGGCAATAAAGAGGTTAAAAATTATTTCGTCCTTTGTAAATTCAAATAACAAACCTGAGTACATGGTACTGGATGTATTGCCAGTTATACCCCCTGAGCTAAGACCGATGGTACAACTTGACGGTGGAAGGTTCGCAACATCTGACTTAAATGATCTTTACAGAAGGGTTATTAATAGAAACAACAGGCTAAAAAAGCTACTTGAGCTGGATGCTCCTGAAATAATTGTTAATAACGAAAAAAGAATGCTTCAAGAGGCAGTTGATGCTTTGTTTGACAATGGAAGAAGAGGAAGAGCTGTGCTGGGAGCTGGCAATAGACCTCTTAAATCCTTGAGCGATATGCTTAAAGGCAAGCAGGGTAGGTTCAGGCAAAACCTTCTGGGTAAAAGAGTGGATTACTCAGGCAGGTCTGTCATTGTAGTTAATCCTAATCTTGAGCTTGACCAGTGTGGTCTCCCAAAACAGATGGCTCTTGAGCTTTTTAAGCCATTTGTTATGAGAAAACTTGTTGATAGAGGTCTTGCTCAGAATATCAAAAGTGCGAAGAACATGATAGAAAGAGGAAGTGACGAAGTCTGGGATGTGCTTGAGGAGGTTATAAAGAACCATCCTGTCTTGTTGAACAGAGCTCCAACTCTTCACAGGTTAGGTATTCAGGCGTTTTTACCTGTCCTGGTTGAAGGTAAGGCTATTCAGATACATCCATTGGTTTGCCCACCGTTCAATGCTGATTTTGATGGTGACCAGATGGCTGTTCATGTTCCTCTCTCCAATGAAGCCAAGGCCGAAGCTCTAATTTTAATGCTTTCAACTAATAATATTCTTTTACCTGCTAACGGGGAGCCTGTTGCTGCGCCATCACAGGATATGGTTCTAGGAGTTTATTACCTTACAGCGGAAAAAGAAAGTTTGAAGGAGGAAAATCCGGATAATGGGAGAATAAGGTATTATCTGGACGGTGAGGATGCTCTCAGAGACTATGAGTATAAATTTATTGGCTTACACACTCCTATTAGGGTCAAGATTGGTGAGAAAGCAGTAGTCACTACAGTTGGAAGGATAATATTTAATGAGTCATTGCCAGAAGACTTTGAGTTTGTCAATGAGGAAGTAGACAAGAAAAAATTAATTTCCATTATTGCTAAATGTATAAAGAGATACAGTCCAGAGGTTGTTAAAAAGACTCTGGATGCTATTAAGAAACTTGGCTTCGAATATTCCACCAAATCAGGTTTAACAATTGGCATAGACGACATTGTTGTTCCTCCTGAGAAGGAGAAGATTTTAGAAAAAGTAGAGAAGAAAATAGAGAAAATAGAGGATTATTACAGGCAAGGTCTGTTAAGTGATGATGAAAGGCATCAGAGAGTTATTCAAATCTGGTCTGAAGCAAATGAAGATGTAGCCGAGGCAATGGAGAAAAATTTTGACAAATTTAACCCTGTGTATATGATGGCTACCTCAGGAGCAAGGGGTAACATAAAACAACTTCGCCAGCTTGCAGGCATGAGAGGGCTGGTAGCTAATGCAAGGGGCGAGATAATTGATAGACCTATAAAGTCAAACTTCAGAGAAGGCTTAACAGTTCTTGAATATTTTATATCTACCCATGGTGCAAGGCAGGGACTTGCTGATACTGCACTTAGAACTGCTGATTCGGGATACCTTACAAGAAGACTCGTTGATGTGGCACAGGACACCATAGTCAGAATTGCAGACTGTGGAACTGATGAAGGAATAAGGCTTTATGTGGTTACCCTCGAGGGGGAACCTAACTCTAACCTGGTTGGTAGAATTTGTCTGGAAAATGTAGAAAACCCTAAGACAGGAGAAATCATAGTAAGAAATGGGGATGAAATTACAGATGAACATATGGAGAAACTGGTAAAGGCTAATATAGAAAGTGTAAAGGTTCGTTCAGTTTTGACATGTGAGTCAGAGTTTGGAGTGTGTCAGAAGTGTTACGGTAGGGATCTGGCCACAGGTAAAATTGTGGATATTGGAGAAGCTGTAGGAATTATAGCAGCCCAGTCTATTGGTGAGCCTGGAACACAGCTTACCATGCGTACTTTCCACACTGGGGGAGTTGCAAGCACGGTTATCCAGAAATCTATAAAGTCACCTGTTAAGGGAAAGCTTTTCCTAACCAAGGAATTGCTTCTTAAGTTGAATTTAAAGGAAGAGGATTTTACAGAAGAAGATACAAATGAGGTGTTGGAAGTTAATATTGAAAATATTCCTCATAAGCTTGTCTTTCAGGTTGAGATGGAAAACGGTGATAAGGTAGACGTGGTTATTCCAAGAGGGGAAGTTCTTCAGTTGAAGAAGTGTGTTAGGGTAGAAGCTGGAGAAATTTTTGCAAAACTCATCCTTACAGCTAAGAGAAAGACACATTTCCACAAACATGAGAAAACGTTTGAAGGAATTGACATAACCAGCGGTTTACCAAGGGTTGTAGAGTTGTTCGAAGGTCGTAGGCCCAAGGAGCACGCCTACATAGCTGAGATCTCTGGAAGGGTTAAGATAGAAGAGATTGATCCCAGGCTTCTGAGGTTAGTTGTGGTGAGTGATGATGGAGAACAGGAAAGGGTTTACCAGGTGCCTGTAAGAACTAAACTGAGAGTTAAAGATGGAGATATTGTTCAAGCAGGAGACCAGTTAACAGAAGGTCCCAAAAATCCACATGATATTTTAAGAATAAGTGGAATTAAAGCCTGTGCCCAGTATCTTGTTAAGGAGATCCAGGATGTATACAAATCCCAAGGAGTGGAGATAAATGATAAGCATATAGAAGTAATAGTAAGACAAATGCTAAAGAAAGTAACAATTATAGATGCTGGAGACTCTCAATTTCTGCCTGGTCAGTTGGTTGACAGACTTCTATTTGAGAAGGAAAACAAAAAGCTTGTGGCGAGTGGCAAGAAACCTGCCACTGCAAAACAAAATCTGATGGGAATAACAAAAGCCTCACTCGCTACAGAAAGCTTTCTTTCTGCTGCCTCTTTCCAGGAAACCACCAGAGTGTTGACTGATGCAGCAATAGAAAACAGAACTGATAACTTAATGGGACTAAAGGAAAATGTAATAATTGGAAAGGCAATTCCAGCAGGAACCGGTATGAGAAGGTATAGCACTGTTGAGCTAACCTATCCGGGTTTTGAGGAAGAAAAGGGTGAAGTTGAAGAAGCGAGGGAAATTGAAGAAGAAAAAAAGGATTTGGAGATAAATATATAAATATATAAGAAATATAAGAAGGGTTATTAACCTCATTTGAGAGAAGGAGAAGCCAAGTTTTTATATTGACATTTTAATTTTATGATGGTAATCTTTCATTTCGTGTCTCGTGCGAGCCTTGGTTTAGAGCCTTTGTTTAAGTAATTTTAAATCACTTAAGATGTAGAAGGTAAAGGTAGTTATGCCTACAATAAATCAGCTTGTAAGAAAAAAAAGAGTAAAGGTAAAGAAAAAGAAAAAGACACCTGCTCTACAGGGTAACCCTTTAAAGAGGGGTGTATGTGTCAGGGTGTATACTACTACACCGAAGAAGCCTAATTCTGCTCTACGGAAGGTTGCCAGAGTGAGGTTAACTAACGGAGTTGAGGTAACTGCCTATATTCCTGGGATTGGCCATAATTTGCAGGAACACTCTATAGTTCTTGTTAGAGGTGGGAGAGTTAAAGACCTTCCGGGTGTAAGATACAAGGTGGTTAGAGGAAGCCTGGACGCTGCAGGTGTTGAAGGTAGAAGATCTGCAAGATCAAGGTATGGGGCAAAGAAACCAAAATAAGTGCATAAGGAGTTGTTAAATGGCAAGAAGAGGTAGAGCTCCTAAGAGGTCTATTATTCCTGACCCAATTTATAAGAGTAGGTTAGTAACACAGCTAATTAATAAGGTCTTATCGAGAGGCAAAAAGGGTGTTGCTGAAAAGATAGTATATAAAAGTCTGGAGATTTTGAGAGAAAGGACAAAGGAA
>JACIXO010000310.1 GCA_014360385.1 Actinomycetota bacterium
AAGCACATGAATCTACAAGAGCATAAACCTGTCCACTAACCAATTTATCATCAGTTGGTGTCCACACCCAGAAATGTTGAGTTTTGCCACCATTTGATGCTGTAACAGTAGACGACTTTGCGCCTTCGAACGAAATATAAAGAGTCGCAGGAGGTGTATCTTTACTTAACCCATTAAGAATGAAATGCCAAACGACTCCAGGTTTAGTGATCCCGCCATTATTACCCGTTTCTTCATTAAAAGTTGAACTATCTGCACCTTGATGGTCACTGTGTAAATCAACTCGAGTATCATCACAAGTTGCAGTATCAGTAAATTTACAACTTGCTAAGGCACTACCTTCACTATCAATAGCTTCAACAAGATATTCCCCGGTAATTCCGTCTAGTTGATAGGTATAAGTAAAAGAACCATTGCCATCAGAGGTAACATTGCTTGAATCCTTAGCTCCATCAGGCCTTGTGACTCTAATGGTATATTCAGTATCAGGATAAAAACCACTTCCAGATATAACCACAGTTTCTTCAGGATGATAGTCATCTTTATCAGTAGTAATTGAAGGATTTATTTTAGGATCTTCCTGACCAAAAGTACCACTATTTACTCCTAATAATGTCAGATTCTCATTAGAATTAGAACCCCCGTTATTTTCTCCACCACCTTCATTATTACTTCCATCATCATTATTCCCGTCATTATCATCACTATTACTATTATTTTGATCCCCGTTCTGGTTATCATCATTCTCAGCTAAATTCTTCTGAGCTTCTTCGAGAGCCGCTACTGCGTCATCATAAGCTTTTTGAGCAGATTCTAAGTTACCAGTCGCCTCATCTACAGCAAGTTTTGCTTGCTCAAGCTCCTGTTGTGCTTGCTCCACATTAGCCTTTGCTACCTCTAACGCTGCCTCTGCGTCATCATAAGCTTTCTGGGCAGCCTGTAGCTCTTCTTCAGCAGACGAAAGATTAGCCTGAAGACTTTCAACATCGTCTCCTTCGGAAGCATTTTCTAATGCTGCCTTTGCTTCTGATACTTTTACATTAGCATCAGCTAATCTGGCTTCTGCTTCCTGAAGAGATGACTCAGCCTCTGAGAGAATCTTATTTGCTTCGTCAGCTTTAGCCTGGGTCTCTATTAGTACTTGATTTGCAGTATCTAATGCCTCCTTAGCTTCTTCTAGTATTTTTTTTGCACTCTCAACAGCTTCCTCTAATTCCTTTATATTAGACCCGCTGGTTCCTTCACCAAAGACAGAACTTACAGGAAGAAGCCAGAGCATTAAAACTGCGATTAATGGAAAAACAAAGAATTTAAACAATGCTTTGGTTACTTTATTTTTCATGTTAATTTCCCCTTTCAATTAAAAAAAATAAAAATAGCAATCTTTACTCTTATCAAATATCATCTATCTAAAAAATACTTATAATTTTTACCCCTATAAAAACAAAAAAACCGACCCTTTTAGTCGGTTACGCTACTGGCTCCTCTTCCCTCAAGCGTCCAGTTTTGAGAAAAGATTCAAAGCCCCTAAAAAGATATTTTGTTGTACTGACTTATAACCTAACCCTAAATTAAAAGAGCTTTTACTGCTTCACCAATAAATTAACTACTTCAGTTTTCGCCTGAGTATTTAATCGAGTCTTAATTTTTACCAAAAAAACAATCACCATAAATTAGGACTAATACCCAAATTAGATTTTAATTGTCTCATACAAATACAATACAAGTCAAGTATTTTTTTAAAATTTTTTTTAAAAATTCATAAAATTTGTATAAAATTGCTCTTTTTGCTAACTTTCCTTGATGGGAAGGCTGACAAAATTCTTTGTCAAGAACCAATAACAAAAGAAAAACTAACCCTGGCAAAATCTACAATTATATTACTAACCATTATATTAAATTTATAACATTC
>JACIXO010000311.1 GCA_014360385.1 Actinomycetota bacterium
GAAAGGCTAAAAGATATTGTTACAAGGGTGGTAAAGGAAATTATAGAAAAAATGTAATAGCCTAAAAATCCTGGTAAACCCTCTAAAATTATTTGATAATATTCAGTGACTATGTCACATAAAATATATTTTGTTTTATTTAGCGAAAATATCAAATTTCTTAATATTTAATAACTGTCAATTTCCTATGCAATGATTGAATTATATAATCCTTCATATAACTTGCATCCATAGGGTCATATTCATAAATCCTTATATCTTTATCTTCCAAAGATAATTTGCTTTAAGCTTTGCAGGAGTATTTTTATTACTGTTTATTTTTCTAGGGCTTTTAACTATAAGTTTTTCTATTTTTGACAGAGAATATAATTTACTGTAATACTCTGCCTTTATTCCTATTTTTTCATCTATGAAAATCCTTGTCAAATAAATTACCTAAAAAAAACTTAATGCACCTCTCATCTTAAATATTAGATAAAATTTATAAAACCAAAACTATTCATCATTATTCTATCAATCATTCATCTATTCGTACCTTAATAATACACAATAGCTGTTCGATTGCGGCTCCCTAATCATTTTAACAACCCTTTATGGTTAGAAAAAAACAAGGGCAGCCATTTATGAATAAATTATTGGTTTTTCTATATAGGGTCTTTTTTCTTTTAATATGACATAGCAAATCTCAGCCATTCTTCTTGCTACAGCAATAGTAGCTTTATTTGCACCTTGCCTTTCTCTTACTCTGGTATAGTAATATCTAAAATAAGAACTGTGCTTTATTGCAACCTGTGCTGCTTCTGTAAGTGCCCACCTAATGAACTTATTTCCCTGCTTTGTAATTTTTCCTGTATACGATTTAGCTCCTGACTGGTGTATTGATGGAACAAGTCCAGCATAGGAAGTAAACTTTTCTTTAGAGCTAAATCTATTAATACTGTCTATTTCAGACTTTAGGATAAATGCAGTAAAATTACCTATGCCTGGAATAGTCCTAAGAAGCTCTATATCTTTATCAATAGTAAGTCTTTCATTAATTTCAGCCTCAATTGCTTTTATTTTTTTATTTATATCAGAAATTAAGTCAAGGTAATTTTTAAGAATCATATAGTCTGGTTCCGGTATTTTGGTACTTCTAAGTATTGACGTTCCTGTTTTTCCAAATATATCGGTTAAGTTTTCAAGACCAGCGTAGTAGTCTTTGTTTCTATCAATTACTTCAATGTATCTTATTTTTTATTTGTGTCCTTACTCTAACAAGTGATATTCTTGATCTAAGTAGTAGTTTATTTTCCATAGAAGTCCTTTTCGGTATGTATACGCTGGGAAGCATATCAGCTTTTAGCATATAAGCAAGTACCTTTGAATCAATTTTATCTGTCTTTACTTTAGCTTCACCAATTATCCTTGTCTTTAGGGGATGAGCAACAGTAATATTTTCTGTAACATCCTCAAGTATCCTATAATAGTAAAGCCAGTTATAGCTTGCCTCAATTGCAACAGATATATCATTTCCCTGCCTTTTTAGATAATGACTTAAATCTTCTCTTTTAGACCTTATATTTGCTTTTGATATAATTTTACCATCACCATCCAGAACAGTTTCTAAAAATACTTTTTTTGTGTAAATCTAATCCTATGTATTTCATGTGCATCTCCTTTAAAATTTAAGTTATGATAGACAAATTCTATCATAGACTTGTCAATAAGGAGGTGCACTCTGTTTTTTAAGAACTGTAAAATCCAGTGACCCTGTATTTTCATGTTATCATTTATTAAAACTTTACAGCTGCTCTTGGAATAGCAGCAGGCTTTCTAGCACATAAGAGCTGGTAATAATTTCCACTATATAGGAGTGCAGAACTATAATAAATTTAGGTGTACTATCTAAGCTTGGTGTTTATAAGTTTAC
>JACIXO010000312.1 GCA_014360385.1 Actinomycetota bacterium
GCTTCTCTGTTGGTTACATTCTTGCCGTTGTTGGTCCTAATGGGGCAGGTAAGACCACTCTTGGGTTTGTAATAATGGGTATTGAGGGGTACAGAGATTTTGAGGGAGATGTTGTCTATAAAGGGCAGTCAATCAAAAACCTTAGTATTACTGAAAGAGCAAAAAAAGGAATAACTCTCGCCTGGCAGGAACCAGCAAGATTTGAAGGCTTAAGTGTAGAGAAGTTTATCCAGTCTTCAGCAAAAAACAAAAATCCTGCTGTTGTTAGAGATGTTTTGAAAAAGGTTGGCATGGATCCTGATGAATATGTAAGTAGAAAAGTAGATACAACTTTAAGCGGGGGCGAAAGAAAAAAGATAGAACTTGCCTCTATTCTTGCAATGGAGCCTGAGCTCGTGATTTTAGATGAGCCTGATTCTGGAATAGATGTGTCCTCTCTGGAAAATATATTTGAGGCAATAAAGTTTTTGAAGTCAAATGGTTCTACTATAATATTGATTACTCATAGCCTGGCTGTGCTCAAGCAGGCTGAGTATGCTTGTTTAATGTGTAACGGGAGCATAATAAGACAGGGAAGTGTCAGTGAAATTGGTAAATACTTTGGAAAAAAATGTGTTCCGTGTGTTCATAAGAACAAGCCTGAAGAGCTTGATTTAAGTAGCGTATAGTTTAAAGATGTAAGTAAAGATGTAGAGGTAAACTAGAAGAAAAGCTTGAATAAACGGTTCTTGGAAAATGATGGTAAAGGCAGTAAATAATGGTTATAAAAACTGAGGAGCTTTACAGAATTGCAAAGCTTGCAAATATTGATCTTGCACTTCACGATCCCAATACTGCAAGAATTATAATCAACAAAAATAAGATCATTGATACTAACCTGGTACCAGGACTTTCAGTCGATCCTAAAAAGATTGAGGATGGGGTTGATATAAACATCGTGCTTGCTAAAGGAACAAGAGTGAGAAACCCTGTCCATCTTTGTTTTGGGGTCACTCACAAGAAAGCTATTCAAAGAATCCTTCTGAATATAGAAATTGGAGAGAATTCAGAAGTTTTAATTTTTTCTCACTGTGTTTTTCCAAATGCCATAGATGTAAAGCATATAATGGATGCTACTATAAGGATAGGAAAAGGAGCAAAATATTCATATTTAGAAAGACACATACATAGTGAGGAAGGAGGAGTAACTGTTATTCCCAGGGCCAGGATTGTCCTTGAAGAAGGGGCGAGGCTAAAAACAGAATTCGAGCTACTGAAAGGTAGAGTTGGCAGTATTGATATAGATTATGAGACTGTGTGTGAAAAAGACTCTGTTATGGAGATGACTGCAAAAATAGATGGGAAGGGAGAGGATATTATAAAGATAAGAGAAGTTGGTAACCTTGTAGGTGAAGGCTCCAGGGGAGTTCTTACTTCGAGGGTGGCCGTAAGAGAAAAGGCTAAGGCTGAGATTTATAATAAACTTGTGGCTACTGCAGCCTTTGCAAGAGGCCATGTGGACTGCAAAGAAGTAATTCAGGGAGATGCTGTAGCAAGTGCCATTCCAATTGTTGAGGTAGCAAATCCAAAAGCACGCGTAACTCATGAAGCTTCTATCGGAAGCGTGGATGCTAAAGAGCTTCAGACTCTAATGTCAAGAGGTTTGACTGAAGAGGAAGCGACAAGCCTAATAATAGAAGGTCTTCTAAGCTAGGAAGTTTTTTAGACTGACTGTTCTTTACTGTTTTTTTGTGAAAAAGTCACATGCTGATATAACATGCTAATATAACTCTGTTATAATAATGGGCTAAGATGAGTTATAAATGAAATTAAAAAAACGGCATATTATACAGATTCCATGATATTTACTATTAACAAGTTAGGTTAAAAATTCATGTAGAGTATTAAATTGTATTTAGAAAAACCTAATA
>JACIXO010000313.1 GCA_014360385.1 Actinomycetota bacterium
CGATGTGGCCTATCAAGCCTATAGTAAAAGCACCTGTTTTGGAAAGACCTAACAGTGTGAAAAAGTATACTAAAAGTCCTTCGGTAATCCCTAGTCCTTCAAAAGTGATCGGAATTCTTGAGATAAGCTGCACCAGGGGGGTTATGAGTAAAAAATATATGAATGGTACCGAAAGATTTAGTGCACAGGAAGCTAAGTAATTGCCGATTACTGGTGCCAGTTGTTCTACAATTGAGAGGACCAGAAATAAACAAAGTAAGCCTTTATAATTTTTATATTCAGCATAAGAGAGGTAAAGCTTTTTCAATTTATTAAATATAAAGTTTTTTGATAATCTTTCGTTTTTATCTATTTTCTGAACTATTATATTGTTAAATGAGATTAATATTATTGTAGTAAGAAGAAACAAAGATACTCCTGCTATTACCAAAAAACTCCATACATTTAACTTAAAGAAACTGATTAGAAACAAAGCTGTAACTGGGGCTAAAATGGCAGAAGCTATAAGTCCTAACATTCTTTCCAGTACTACTGAAGATAATACATCAGCTCCTCTCTTTTTTTCTCTGTATATTTGAAAAACACGCACCGCATCTCCACCAACTGTAGTAGGTAGAAAAAATCCTATAAGTGTGGCTGTATAATAAGCTCTTATAGTACTGAAGAGAGAGATGCTCATATCTTTTGCACGTAGCAAAAGATACCACTTATATGCCATAAAAATCCTGTCGCAGGTAATGAGTGCCAAGAGGAAAGTAAAATAAAAAGGATTTACATTCTTAAGAAGGGAGAGCATATCAGGGATATTTATCAAACGCAGTAAAAGGATGATTAATACAATAGTTACTACCAGCTGGATAATGAGATTAAACCTGCGCCTCCTTCGGTTAAAAAGCTCAAGGAGCTTATGGATAGCAAGATTAAGCTTTTGTTTCATAGGCTTAAAGGAGTTAGGATTGGAATACTTTTTTAAATAATTGTAAGGTTTTCTCAGCAGCTTTTTGCCAGCTGTAGTTTTTTACATTTTCTAAACCATCTGCAATAAGTTTCTCTCTCAAATCTTTGTTGTTTAGAACATCATACACTGCCTGGGCTATTTCTTTGTAATTGTATGGGTTTACTAATAATGCCGCTCCACCAGAGACCTCTGGAGTGCACCCTGTTTTCGATGTAACAACTGGACATCCACAAGCCTGGGCTTCTAATATGGGTATGCCAAATCCTTCGTATAAAGAAGGGAGTATAAAACATTGAGCTAAATTGTAAAGATAAGGAAGATCCTCATCCCAGACGAATCCCAGAGTTATAATATCCTTTTGTAAATTAAGTTTTTTTATTAATTCTATGTCTTTAGCGTACTTCCACCTTTTAAATCCAGCTATAACTAACTTAACAGGAATTTTCTCCTTTATTATCTTAAAGGCTTTGATGATATTTGAAAAATTTTTCAGAGGAGTTAGACCACCTACAAAAAGTATATATTTCTCAGGGAGATTATATTTTTGCTTTATTGCCATAAGACCTTCTTGGTCATTTATAACCTGGAATCTCTTATGGTAAGATCCATATATAACCTCGATCTTATTTCCGTTTACCTTGAGGTATTTTATCATGTCATTCTTACCTGTATTTGTCATAACAATAATAGCGTTTGCACGATGGCAAAAGAGGGGTGTCATTGTGCGAAAATACATTCGGTCATACCACTTAAATATATTAGGTAAGGCAAACTGTTCTAATCCAGGCATGGTAAATATCTTTTTACAGGGAGCAAACATTGGAATGGACAATTTTGGATTAAAGATTATGTCAATCTTCTCTGACTTTACCACTTTAGGAACGCCAATCTGATCCCAGAGTAGTTTATTTGGTATGTTTATTGCTATCTCCTTAACAT
>JACIXO010000314.1 GCA_014360385.1 Actinomycetota bacterium
ATTTGGAGCTCTCACCACGCTTTTTTTATTTTTATCTATTAACAGGCTTGTAAAGAATGAGATTATAAGTTTAGCAAGTACTCTTGTATTTGCTTTTATAAAGGATTTTTGGTTTGTAGCTAACAGACTTGAGTTTGATACATTGAATAGCTTTTTTATAATATTGGTAATTTATTCAGCAATTCTGTACAACGAGTACAAAACCAGAAAGTATCTTTACTTTTTCTTTTTCTCCTGGGGTTTGGGTTTAACCAATCATCCCATTGCTTTTTTTGTAATCCCGGCGATAGTTTTGTATGTAGTTATTGTTAATCCAAGAATATTTAAGAGTGTTAAAGCTATTTTTGTAAGTATATTATTTTTTATTTTACCTCTCTTATCCTATTTTTATATTTTAATAAGATCTCGTCAGGGTTATGGGGAAGTAACTGATTTGAAGAAGTTGTTTTATTATGTTACCGGAAGAAAAGTAACAGGGGAGGTGCATGGAGGGCATTTTTTCGATAGGCCTATCTCTCAGGTTCTGAGTATTATAAAAGATTATTTACTTATTATGTATAACAATTTTGGGATTGTGCTGGTGATCATAGCGGTAGCAGGTTTTGTTTTTTTACTTCGAAGAAATCTTAAATTTGGAATATGTTCGGTCTTACTCATAGTTTTTAACCTTATAGTTCCTCCATTATACCTCGGATATGCAAATCCAAATTATGTAATAGACTCTATGCTAATAATTACGTTTTATATTGCTTTTGGTTTTTTACTAATTTATAAAGGAGTAACTTTTTTACTTAGTAAAGTCAGCAAGTTAAAACCTCTTACATCTTTTAATGAGAAAAGGTCGTTGAAATTTGAAAATCTTCTCAGGTATTCTTTAGTAGGAATTGTTTTTTTATTCTTTTTCTATCAGCCAGTTTCACTTATACGTGCCAATTATAAAGAAGTTGACTTATCTCAACCACTGGATGTGTATAAATTCTGGAATGAAGCGTTTAGTTTGATGGAAGAAAGTTCGAAAATCTATGTGATGGCTAAGTCAGCAAATATCGGTATGTTTGTTGATAAATATGAATACCCTGAGAAAAACATAACTTTTGTCCGCAATAATAGCGAGGAATATGATGTCAAAAATATGATAGATGATCTTGGTAAGGGCATCACTGTATATTTTGTTGGAAATAGCAAATTTCTGAATACTATATTTGAAACCCAACAGATAGGCAGGACTTACTACTGGCCAAGATTTGATGAGACTTTAAAGCTATATAAGATAATAAGACCTGTAGTGAACCTTGAAATTGGATACACAACTGATAGTTTTTCGAGGAGATTTGGCCAGGTATTTACAGTACTGTATTTCATCAGGAACAAAAATCCGGATCCCATCAAAATAGATTCGTTGGAGCTTGAGCTTCCTGACAACATTAAACTTGAAGGAGTTGAGCCTGGTGGTGATATTAACCAGTTACCTGGTATGAGCCGTGGGATATATATGTGGGTAAGTGATTCCTATGTAGTTGGAGGAAATAGCGAGATTAATTTGATTTTAAAGCTAAGAGCTATAAGACCAGGAAAGTCAATTATAAAATTCAGAGCTACTTCTCATGGTGGCTATATTGAATGTGAAGACCTTAAGATAGAAGTTCTTTCTGAGGGAGTTGGTTCTTACACCAGGAATTATCTTCCCATAATAGGGCTTCACTCAATTGAGAGTCATATAGGAAATCCTATAGAGCTTTACACCAGGCATTTTGAAAATTTATGTAAAACTTTAAAAGACTATGGGTACGAAACTATAACATTCCAAGACCTTTTAAATTATTTAGATTATGGAAGAACCTTGCCTGATAAGGCAGTAATAATTACCTCTGATGATGGTTTCCAGGAT
>JACIXO010000315.1:0-840 GCA_014360385.1 Actinomycetota bacterium
ACAGGAGCTATGAGGAGATTTTTGAAATGAAAAGCGCGCTCATAACAGGAATCACGGGACAAGATGGAGCCTATTTAGCCAAGTTTCTTATAAAAAAAGGATATGAAGTTTATGGTATTTATAGGAGACTTTCAACACCGAATTTTTGGAGACTTCAATACCTAAAAGTTTTTGATAAAATAAATCTAATACCAGCAGACCTTACAGATGAATTCTCTCTACTTGAAAGTATTAAAATAGCTGATCCCGATGAAATATATCATCTTGCAGCTCAAAGTTTCGTTGGAACATCCTTCGAACAGCCTACAAGCACAGCTCATGTTACTGGCGTGGCAGTAACAAGCATGCTAGAAGCTATAAGATATTATAACCCCGAGATAAAATTTTATCAGGCATCAAGCAGCGAAATTTATGGCGAAGGGCACAACAAAATTTTAAATGAAGAATCGCCTTTTAAACCTTCAAGTCCATATGCAGCGGCCAAACTTTATGGTTATTGGATGACAAGAATATATCGTGAAGGTTACGACATGTTCACATGTAATGGCATCCTCTTTAACCATGAAAGTCCACTAAGAGGACTTGAATTTGTAACACGAAAAATTTCAAATGCCGTTGCGAAAATATCACTTGGACTGGAGAATGAACTTCGTCTTGGCAACCTCAATGCAAGAAGAGATTGGGGATATGCACCAGATTACGTTAAAGCAATGTATATGATGCTCCAACATGATGAACCAGATGATTTTGTGATAGCAACGGGAGAAACACATACAGTAAAGGAATTTTGCGAAAAAGCCTTTGATGAAGGTGGTCTGGATTGGCAAGAACATGTTAAAG
>JACIXO010000315.1:850-1885 GCA_014360385.1 Actinomycetota bacterium
ATGTTAAAGTAGACAAAAGGTTTATAAGGCCAGTGGATGTCAATTTTCTCTGTGGAGATTATTCCAAGGCAAAAGAGAAACTAGGCTGGAAACCACGGGTAAAATTTGATAAACTAGTTAAGATAATGGTTCGTGAAGATCTTGAACGATGGGAAAAGTGGTTAGAAGGTGAGAAATTCCCATGGGATGCGCCAAATTATCCAGATGAAACCAAATTAATTACAAGGTCGCTGAGATCATGATACCAGTCCTTGAACCATCCATAGGAAAAGAAGAAATAAGAAGTGTCCTAAAGGCTGTGAAAAGTGGATGGGTGAGCTCAAAAGGAGAATTCATAGAAAAATTCGAAAAAAAATTTGCAGATTATCATCGAGTTAAAGAGGCTGTTAGCACGTCAAATGGGACAACAGCATTGCACCTTGCCCTAAAATCCCTTGGAATAGAAAAGAATGATGAAGTTATTGTGCCTGTTTTAACATTCGCAGCTACTGCCAATGCTGTTATTTATTGTAATGCAAAACCGGTATTTGTTGACATCCATCCAAAATATTGGTGCATAGACCCGCAGAAAATTGAGGAGAAAATTACGGAGAAAACCCGTGCAATAATTCCAGTACACCTCTATGGCCACCCCTGTGATATGGATTGGATCACGGATATTGCAGAAGACCATGGACTTTATGTTGTTGAGGATGCTGCGGAATCTCATGGAGCAGAATATAAAGGTAAAAAGGTAGGGACTTTCGGTGATATCGCATGTTTCTCATTTTATGGGAACAAGATAATAACAACTGGTGAAGGTGGAATGTGCATAACTAATAATGAAGAACTTGCAAAGGAGATGAGAATACTCCGTGATCATGGCATGAGACCAGATAAAAAATATTGGCACGATAAGATAGGATTCAATTATCGGATGACTAATTTGCAAGCAGCCCTCGGAATTGTACAACTAAAAAAGCTTGATAAATTCATAAATAAAAAAAGAAAAATAGCGAAAATTTACAGAAAAAACCTATACGAATTCCAAGAAAA
>JACIXO010000316.1 GCA_014360385.1 Actinomycetota bacterium
AGGTTATTATAGAGACTAGTGTATTTATTCAATTATTTAGACCAATTTCTATCTAGTACTGTAACTCTATAGAGATTTTGTTTAGTTCATTTGTGGGGTGCAAGATTGGGTTTTGTTTGATAGAAAGGATAGAATGTTAGAAAAAGGTTGATGGAGAAGTTTGGAAAAAAGGAAGAAATAAGGAGGCAAGTACACGTGGAAAGGATTAAGGTTGGGTTTATTTGTGTTGGGAATTCATGCAGAAGTCAGATGGCTGAAGGTTTTGCAAGATATTATGGAAATGATGTCATAGATGTATATAGCGCCGGCACAAATCCTGCGTTTGAGGTAAGTTCAAATGCAGTTGTAGTTATGCAGGAAAAAGGAGTTGACATTAGTTCCCAGTATCCAAAGTATATAGGAGAAATACCATCTGACCTGGATTTGGTGATAACTATGGGTTGCAATGTAAAATGTCCCTACATTCCTTCCAGGTATCAGGTGGATTGGGAACTCGAGGATCCTGTAGGAATGCCTTTAGAGAAATTTAGAGAGGTAAGGGATAAAATTGAGAGGAAAGTTAAAGCCTTAGTTAGTGCAATAAAAAGCTCTCAAAGTATTGAGGAAGCTCTAGAGAAAATTGGTAGTAGTAAGTAAATGGCTTAATGGTTAACTTTAGCCTTTTTAGCATGAGATTTGTAGAAGCCTATACCAGGCTTAACTATATTTTAACTGTAAGAGCAATATTGAGTTCTCTAAAAAGGGAAGTGGTTTATTCTCTAAGGGGGTGTATATTCTCTAGGCCTAGGCATTCCATTTATACTTTCAGGCCTTGGTATAAGCTTTTTTTCTGGTTTATTAAGAAGGGTAAATAAATATGCAAGAATAATTTCTATTATTTCAGGAGCTTTTTTAATAGCTATGGGAGTCATATTTATTACCAATTCGATGATAAGAATAATTGGCTACCTATTGTAGTTCGCTGGCTTTTTAAGGAAACTTAAAAAAATTAAAACTGGGGGTTAAAATGAAACTTACTCTTATGGATAGGGTACAGAATGCATCTGATGTTTTTTCTTTCATATTTATGCCGGAGCACCCTGTGCGATGGAAAGCTTCCTCACGATAATGCAGACAGCCGTGGCATAAACCGATATTTTACTATTTCGTCTGCTCCATATGAAAAAAACATAATGATAACGACAAGATTAATTAGAGATGGTGGAAGCTCTTTTAAGAAAGCTCTTTTTAATCTGTCTCCCGGGGGTATGCTTGAAGCAAGTAACCCAAAGGGAAATCTGGTAGTCGAGGACTTTGAAAGAGCCTATGTTTTGATTGCAGGAGGGATTGGCATTACTCCATTTCGCTCTATTGTTCTTGATCTTAATCACAAAGGAAAATTAAAGAATGTTATCTTGCTTTATGCAAATAGCAATGAAGAAGTTGTTTTTAAAGATGAGTTTGATAAAATATCTACAGAAAATCAAGATTTTAAGGTGCATTATGTGATAAGCCCTCAACACATTGATTCCTCAACCATTAAGCAAAACGTTCCTGATTGTACCAATTGGATTTATATGATTGCAGGTCCCATAGGGATGGTGAAGGCTATTGAGGAGACTTTGTTAGGCATAGGAATTGATAGAAAAGATGTCAAGAAAGACTTCTTTCCGGGGTATTAATGATTTGTGTGTTTTCGAATAATATCTTTTGTCTTGAAACGGAATCAAAACAAGTAACTTTATACTAAAACTTTATTACGATGCCACTTTGTTACTACTACTTTGTTTACCTTGTGAATACTATCGGGTAATAAGGTATTGGAAAGACCATGAAATCAGGATTGGTAAACAATATAGTCGAGAATATTGAATACGAAAATAAGTATTTCTATTACAGGGATAAG
>JACIXO010000317.1 GCA_014360385.1 Actinomycetota bacterium
AAGTAAAAATGATGCCAGAAAATCTTAAAACTACACTTTCAAGACTCGACCGAAAAGGATACAAAGCTTATCAATCACTTAAAGGTAGCTACACTTTCCCTGACTTTATTTTATTCATCGACCATGTCCAGCCCGACCCATTTGCACCTCCTACTAAACTTAGAGTAAGAGTTCCACAAGACAAAGCCAAATTCCCACCACATCTTTTTTCCACTCCATCAAGAAAGACAGCATTAGAAGATTATATTACAAGAATTTTTTCTAAAAATGCAAAACTGTATTCGAACAAAAAAAGAGGAACAGGAAAATCAGGTATCATACACATAGACTGTGGCAGACAAGAAATTCTAAAACGAACTTCATGCTTAGTAAACTCTCAGTATGTCGAAATAAGATTTTATGCAGGACTCCCTTCATATGGAAGAGCTATCTCCGCAAATCAATGTCTTACAATGCTAACTGAAGAGATACCTAAAATTGTAGCTTCAAGCCTATTTTACGAAAAACTAAATCACAAAGACATTAAAATGTTTGTTGAAGTAAACGAAGACCAGGATTATCTTAGAGGTATCCTTGAAGAAAGAGGGCTTGTTTCTTTTATTAAAAACGGCTCAATTCTACCAAGACGAAGTGGAATAAGTGATAGACCTCTACCATCCCAAAGTGCAGTTATATTTAAATCTCCACCTGAGCTCGAAGTAACCTTAAAAGCCCCTAATTTGGGAGAACTAACAGGAATGGGAATTCCTAAAGGAGTAACACTTATAATTGGAGGTGGATTTCATGGAAAAACAACCCTTCTCAAAGCTATAGAAAAAGGTGTATATAATCATATTCCTGGTGATGGAAGAGAATATGTTGTAACCATAGACAGCGCCATAAAAATAAGAGCAGAGGAAGGAAGAAATATTCAGAAAGTTGATATCTCCAATTTTATCTCTAATCTTCCTTTCAAAAAAGATACAACAGAATTTAGTACTGCCAATGCCAGTGGAAGCACATCTCAGGCTGCAAATATCATAGAAGCACTTGAATGTAAGTCAAAACTTCTTCTAATTGATGAAGATACTTCAGCAACAAACTTTTTAATTAGAGATGAAATTATGCAAAAGATAATCCCTAAAGAAAAAGAGCCCATTACTCCATTTATAGATCAGGTAAGAAACATATACACAAAATATGGAACCTCTACCATAATGGTTATGGGTGGAACCGGCGATTACTTTGAAGTAGCAGACACAGTAATAGCAATGGATTACTACCTTCCTTATGTCGTTACTGAAAAAGCCAAAAAGATTATTGGTACCATGAAGTCAACAAGATTAAAAGAATCACCTTATAATTTTAAGGATATAGCAGAAAGAATACCCACCCCATCAAGTATAAACCCTTATAAGGGAAAACGACAAAAAGTAAAATCAAAAGGTCTTTCAACTATACTCTTTGGACTTGAAAAAATCGATTTATCCTCAATCGAGCAAATAGTTGATCCAAGCCAGGTAAATGCTATTTCTTCCATTATATTATATGCACTCAGGAGAAAATACATTGATGGTAAAAATACTATCTGGCAAATTCTTGAGCTTGTGTTTAATGACATAGACAAATACGGGCTCGATATAATTTCGGAATATAAAAATCAACATCCAGGTAGCCACGCTCTTCCCAGGAGGTTTGAAGTCGCAGCAGCCATAAACAGGCTACGTAGTTTAAAAGTAATCCAGAATAGATAGGAGAAAACATGAAAATAGCTGCATCACTTATAGCCATCTTTACTTGCAGCTATCTTTAATTTCTATAAAGATATTTATAGTTGTATTCAAAAATAGATACTAATTAGAATATTTTATTAATGAGATAACTTATCATCTTG
>JACIXO010000318.1 GCA_014360385.1 Actinomycetota bacterium
CAGGGTTATAAGTAGAAAAAATGCCATATAGCTTGATAGCCTAATAAACAACTTTCCCAGACCCTTGCCTTCTTTATCAAAGTTATGAGAAAAGAGAAATCTATTCTTTTTTGTTATCCCAAGAAGCTTTATCTGGAATAAAATAGATACAAACATAACCACAAACCCCAACGGTTGATAGAGAACATTCCAGTATTGATATTGAAAACCTACTATGCTTTTCAGACTTAAGCTCCTATTTACCAGAACTATACTGGAAGCGCACAATAAAATAGGAACCAAAAAAAACAAAATCATACCTATTTTTTTAAAAACCCGGGTATACAATGCACCATAAGAACTGTCTTGCCCATTTATAACATTTAATATCAGAAGGAGAGTGTAAATAATTAAGACCACTACCAGGCTGTAATCTAAATCTATCAGTACAAGAGAAGAAGTTATGGGAACCATTGTCCATATAGAGAGTGAAACCAAAAAGATAATAATTTCCCAGATATTTACTCTGTTATCTTTAGCAAGATAACTTAAAAACTTTGTCCATGGATAACTAATCCCACCTGCTCTGGTTGTTCTGGGTCCTCTCCTTAATTCAATTCTAGGAGCAAGCTTACTATTTATGTAAGCTACTATATACAAATTTATAGCTAAAAGTAAAAGTATAGAGAAACTTTTTCTTAAAACAACTATCACAAAGACATCATCCTTCTTTATCCATAGTTATTTATTCATATTTCATTGCACCATTTATCTATCCACAATTGCGTAGCTTTGTTTCACCAGCTTTATTTCATTTAGCTTTGCTTTGCTTCTTTACTTTTTTCTAAGACACTAACTTAAAATTTCTCCTGGGCTAATATCCAGACTTGCAAGAATCAAATTAAGATCTTCAAAAGTACTGCCATTAAGAATTTTTTCCGCCAAAAGTACACTATTCCTGGAAGGCCCCATAGAAGCGAGGGCTAACACCCTGTTTCCTTCAAATTCCATATACATTTTAAAAATCCCATGAGGGCATTCTACACTTGAAACAGTCCTGGACAGGGGAAGCTCAATGTGTGACAAGTTAACTATTTTCTTTGCCACCCCCAGCGGAAGCTTTTCTATAACCTGGGTTATTATCTTAAGGGACTGGTATATTTCCCTGAATCTTAACTCTGTTCTATCGAGACAACCACCTCCCCTTTCCAGTGGAACTACAAAAGAAAAATCCTCATAGGGTAAGAACTTTCCGCTTTTTCTCATATCATATCTTGTACCACATGCCCTCAAATTCGGGCCACTTATACCATATTCCAGAGCAGTATCTTTATCTAAAACCCCAACATTTTTCAATCTTTCCGTCACAACAGTGTTACCTAAAAACATACCTTCTATTTTTCGTAAACTCCTGTAGAGAGCCCTCATTTCACTTCTTATCTCATTTATTAATTCATCACCTATATCCTTTTTTACTCCCCCAACCCTTATAAAATTGGGAAGAACTCTGGAACCAGTTATGTGTTCTATTAGCCTTAAAACTCTTTCCCTTTCTATCAAGGATAAACTAACTACCACATCATAGCCCATTATTTCACTCATTATAGCAATATAATAAATATGATTGGAAATCCTGAATAACTCACAAACCAGGATTCTTATATATTGAGCCCTTCTGGGCACTTTTATTTGAAGGAGATTCTCAATCCCAATGCAGAAACAAAGCTCAGGGAATATTGCTGCCTTGTAGTCCAGCCTTCCAATATAGGGAAGAACTTCTGAGACCTCACTATTAGAATAAAACTTATCCACATGAATACTACTTATAGAGCTATCAAGCCAAACTTCTCCAATCTCACCATTGTAACAGGAAGTATAGATATCAAAA
>JACIXO010000319.1 GCA_014360385.1 Actinomycetota bacterium
CAGATGAAACAAGGAAATGTTGACGATGATGTTTCAGCCTGTGTAATTCTAAGTAGTTATCTTGAAGCTTGTAGAAAAGAAAGTAAATAGGATGAAAAATTGGTAAGGAATAAATAACCCCCCCATAAAAACCAAAAGGGATTTGACAACCTGCTATACAAATATCTCCAGAAGTTCATTGTTTAGCTTACTTATAATAATACCAATAAGGCCAGGACCTGTGTGAGCCCCCACAACAGGTGTACATTCAGTGATTATGGACTCCACACAGTTCAATGATGATTGTAATCTTTTCATTATTTTTTTTGCTTCCTCCAGGCAAAGAGTGTGAATTATAGAAACAATAACCCATTTTTCTTTTTTGAAGCTTTTAATCGTTCTTCCTACAATTTCGCGGATTGAACCTCCTCTGGTTACTGCAATTCCTCCCATTTCCACCAAACCATCTCTTATTCTTAAAAGAGGCTTTATCTTAAGAATAGCAGAGATAATGCTCGCAAGAGCTGGCACTCTTCCACTTCTTGTCAAATATTTGAGTGTATTGATAGTTCCATAAAGTCTCGTGTTCTCTCTTAAAAATTCCAGTAATGGTAAGACTTTATCAAGGGAATATTTCTTCCTGGCTGCTTTCGCGGCTGCTATAGCTATGAATCCAGTACCCATAGTTCCTGACAAAGAGTCAAATATTTCGATTCTTTTGTTTGCCTTCAGAAAATCTCTTGCAATTTTTGCTGACTTTATAACTGCTGATAATTTGGAACTTATGTGTATAGAAATTATCCTATCGTAATCTTTGAGTAGTCTTTCGTACATATTTACAAAATCTCCAGGTGATGGCGAGGAAGAGGTAAATATTGCCTTCTTCTCTTTCTGAAGCGTATAAACTTGCTCAGAAGTTATATCTACCCCATCCTTGTATTCGTTGTTGTTATAGTGAATATATATTGGAACTACGTGGATGTTATACTTTGTGACGTACTCCTTTGGAACGTCTGAAGCACTATCAACAACTACCGCATATTCCTCCAAAGATACTCCTTTCTTCCCGGTTTTTCGGTTTAGTTTTAAAAATAATCACCTAACATATAACTTGAGTTTAATCCAGTAGATAAATCTTATTCCTCTGGATATCCAACAGGAACTACATACAAGGGAGCAAATTCTTCAGGAAGTTTTATAATTTTTCGGATTTCATTATCATCAAAAGCACCCACAGGAACTGCACCCAGTCCAAGAGCGGTAGCCTGAAGCAAAATATTCTGGCAAACATGTCCTGCTTCGAGATGGACATACCTTATTCCTCTTTCACCATATTTTATGGTGGTTCTCTCATAAATTGCAGTTATAACTATGTCTACAGGAGCATCTGAGACAGAGCTTTGAAAAAGACAGGCCCTCGAAAGACTTTCTCTTATATCAGTAGAAGCCAGCCTTACTATTTTATGTTCTTCGGGAACATAATGAAATACACCATCTTTTTTAGCCAGAAAAATCTCAATTGGGTACAATGCACCTGCTGATGGAGCTGTGCGAAATCCAGTAGCTTTTTGTGTAATACCCTGTGCTGCCCATAAAAGCTGGGATATCTCCTCAAGATCGAGTTCCTTAGAGGAGAATTCTCTCACTGATCTTCTTCTACCTAGTATCTCTTCAAGAGAAGCATCACCTTTAAGTTTTGGTTGAGGTAGCACAATTTCCTCTCTTTCCTTGGGATATATCTGTTCGATATCTAAAGATTTATTCCAGGTTTCTTCAGTCTTTAGCTTTTCCTTAATTTTGTAATAGAAATAGGACTTTATGTTCTCCAGGCTCTGACATGAGGAAAGCAAAAAAAGTATAAAAAAAGCCATTACAGGAAAAAATACT
>JACIXO010000032.1 GCA_014360385.1 Actinomycetota bacterium
ATATTTTTTAAGTTTTTCTCTATCTCCAACTTTATTTTTTAATGCGTTACTTGTGTTATCAGCTCTTGTTCTTAGCTTTCTTTTCTCCCTTCTCCCCTTGACTTTTTTGAAAGATAATTTTCTATGGCTTTGTGAAGTGCATCTGCCCCAAGGTTAGAGCAATGTAGCTTGTTTTTAGGAAGTCCTCCAAGTTCTTCAGCCACGCTTTTGTTTGTGATCTTTAGGGCTTCTTCAATCGTCTTTCCTTTAGCCATTTCACTAACCATACTCGATACTGCAATTGCAGCTCCGCATCCGAAAGTTTTAAATTTAATATCTTTAATTTTGTTATCTTCTACTTTTATATAAAAAGTCATCATATCACCGCATATTGGATTTCCTACTTCGCCTATCCCATCTGCATCTTCTATTTCTCCCACATTTCGGGGATTCATAAAATGTTCCATTACCTTTTGGCTATAAGTTACCATCTTAACCTCTTTTTAGCTTCTAATTATTTATAATCTACTGTCGAAATTTCCTATCAAGTATGTTTCAGACAGAATCACTATAATCTAGCCAGCTACATTTAATTTGTTTGTTTTTCTTTTTCGACTTTAACTTAAACTTATCTTTATATTCTTTGTAAATAGTATTATTTTTAGCTCATTCTTTCAAGGTACTGTGACCAAGGCCCAGTTTAGCTTTTGCCTTTCTATTCTATTGATTAGTTCTTGCTGAATAATTCACTATTTTCTAAAAATCAATAGTTTTTAAGCACGATTCTTTTAAACTTTCAATTTTTTAGCCAATTATTCAGCAAGAACTAATTATTTTACTGGAGAATTTTGTGTATGCAGTGTAAAAATTTAACTATGTCGGTTAATGCTGCTTGTGATGATATTTTATATTTTGTACCATCTGCCTGAAATTCGGGGCTGCCACTTGCTTATTTTCTTGATAGGCGTCAAAAAAAATAAGATAATTGTCAGAAATTCCAAAGATTTCCTGAGAAGACCGAAAGAATTAAGAAAATGTCATGAGGAAATATTTTGTTCTAATTGCATCAATTTTTATAATGCTCTGCCTTGGTGGAATATATGGGTTTAGTATATTTATCCCGTCTTTAAAAGCTGAGTATGGTCTGTCCACTGCACAAACACAGATTATATTTGGTTTTACAGTAGCAACTTTTGCTATTTCACTTGTTATTGCAGGAAGGCTTTTGCAGAGGTTAAGTCCCAGGATAGTAGGTTGTACAGGAGCTCTTCTTTTTGGCAGTGGTTATCTTCTTGCCTCATTCTCTGTTGGAAAACTTTCGCTTCTAGTTGCAGGGATTGGAGTTTTATCAGGAGCGGGAATTGGTTTTGGATATGCCTGTTCTTTAACTATTCCTGTAAAATGGTTTCCCAGGTTCAAGGGTCTTATTACAGGTTTATCTGTGGCAGGTTTCGGGGGAGGTGCTATAGTCCTCTCCTGGCTTGTTAGAAGTTTGCTTGAAAAGGGGCTAGAGGTTCTCTTCGTATTTAGAGTCATTGCCATCAGTTATGGAATTGTAGTTTTTTTCTCAGCTCTTATAATGTCGCTACCTTCTAAAGTGAATGTGGATGACCGTAATTCATATTTTCCCGTAATAGCTTTGATTAAGGAAAGGACGCTATGGTTTTTGTTTATTGTCATGTTTACTGGCACTTTTTCCGGTATTTTGGTAATAGGAAATCTCAAGCCTATAGGTTTGTCTTATGGTGCTAGTGAGTTTTATGCCACACTTTCTATAAGTCTTTTGGCCGTTGGAAATTCCTTAGGAAGAGTTATTTGGGGTAAGATTGCAGATAAGGTAGGAGGGAGTCGCTCTATACCTTCTGCTTTACTGTTTTTGTCAGTTTCGCTCATACTATTATCATTTTTTGCAGGCAAAAATGTGTTTTTTTCCATTATCACCTTCCTTGTAGGAATTGGATTTGGAGCAAATTTTGTACTTTATGCAACTGAGATATCGAATATTTACGGTGTAGATAATCTGGGCGGACTTTATCCTTTTGTACATCTTTCTTATGGGATAGCAGGAGTTATTGGGCCAACTGTAGCTGGTTGGCTATTTGATCTTACGAATTCTTACAAAATCTCAATATTGAGTGCAGCAATTGTTTCAGCTTGTGGAGCAGCTATCTACATGATGCTGAGAAGAAAAGTAATTAGAGTATAAATGTAAGAAGAGAGAAATGTAAGAAGAGATTTTTCTAAGTCAGGGGGTGAAATTTTGGAAATTAGAAGCATTGTAGAAAAAATTAAAGGCCTTGATTCTGGTTTGATGGAAAAAGCTCAAGTAAGACTTGATAATCTTACCAAACCCAAGGGCAGTCTTGGACGACTGGAGGAGCTAGCGAAGCAAATCGTGGGCATAAAAGGAAATTCTTCTCCTAAAATAGAGAAGAAATTCATTATCACAATGGCTGGTGACCATGGTGTAACGGATGAGAAAATAAGTGCTTATCCCAGGGAAGTTACTTACCAGATGGTTTATAATTTTCTTCGTGGTGGTGCGGCTATTAATGTTTTAGCAAGACATGTGGGTGCCAGGGTAATTGTAGTTGACGTGGGAGTAGCTTATGATATTGAAGATGCTATTGGTGGGTCTAATTATAGTTACTTCATTTCAAAAAAAATTGACTACGGAACAAAAAACATGGCGAAAGGCCCAGCAATGACTTATGAGCAGGCAACTAGCTCAATAGAGGCTGGGATTTCAATTGTAGAGGAGCTTGTATCGGAGGGCTGTGATATTATAGGTACAGGAGATATGGGAATAGGAAACACTACTGCGTCCAGTGCCATTATCTCAGTTATTTGTAATGTTGATCCTTCTATCGTTACTGGGTACGGCACAGGGTTAGATGAGAAAGGACTGGCTCGTAAGGTAGAGGTTATAAAAAGAGCAATTTCGGTAAATAAACCCGACAGAAATGATGCTATTGATGTACTGGCCAAGGTGGGTGGATATGAAATCGGCGGGATAGCAGGGGTCATCCTGGGTGCTGCAGCTAACAGAATCCCTGTAGTGATTGATGGATTTATTTCTGGAGCTGCGGCTCTGATAGCGTATTCTATTGCTCCTCATTCGAAGAATTTTATGATTGCTTCACACTGTTCTGTTGAAAGAGGGCATAAGGTGGTTCTGAATTGGTTGGGTCTTAAACCGCTCTTGGACTTTGACATGCGTTTAGGCGAAGGGACAGGTGCTACACTTGGAATTAGTATTGTCGAAGCTTCAGTTAAGATTTTAAACGAGATGGCCACTTTTGGAGAAGCCGGCGTCTCAGAGAAAGAAACACCAAACCTGATCCAATAGTTTGTTTTCCATCGTGGAAAAAGAAATGCTACCTATTTGTATTTAGATTGTTGACAGTAAAGTCAACTAATTATAGAATACTAATCCCATGACTAAAAAAATGTATAGTTTTAGACTCGATGAAAAATTAATACATCTTGCCAGAGACACTGCAGATAAGCTTGATATTTCACTTTCTTCTTTCATTACCATGTCGATAAAAGATAAACTTGCGTCTTTGGGGCTTGCTAAGGATTTGTGGAATTACAGGCTGGTTAGTAACCGCGACCCATATGAAGCTGAAGCTGATAGTAGGATGAAAATTGTAGAGGAGATTGGAAGGTTAAGGGCTGATTTGAATAAGTTTTTTGAAAGCTTTGCCAGAGACCTTAAGAAAAAAGAAAAAAATAGTAAGT
Organism: Actinomycetota bacterium; assembly: GCA_014360385.1. GTDB lineage: Bacteria > Actinomycetota > Humimicrobiia > Humimicrobiales > Humimicrobiaceae > JACIXO01. The sequence goes on from JACIXO010000032.1 coordinate 3,724, forward strand.
GTGAGTGAAAACCAGTAATGTACTTTTAAAACAAAAAGGTACTTTGCTTTGAATAAAAAGCCAATTCATTTACTTATTCTCTTTTCCCTGAAGCATCTTTCTCTTCCTTTGCCTCCTTGTCTATTTTTATTTATACTTATTTTCTAATAGCATTTGTAATATACCATTTGTTTAATACCACTTATGTTTCTAGGAGTGGTTCTGGTTGAAGATACATGATATTTTTATAATTGAAGAATGAAGAATTGAGTCTTTCAGTAACTCTTTACTTATACCTGGCTACTTAGCAAGTTTCACTTGTTATATTAAAAAGCGTAAAACATATTAGTAACATATTAGTAACACTCATAGAAAAGATAGGAAAGGAGAGAGCTTAAGATGATTATAGGGATAGGAAATGTAGGTAGTACCTCTCTTAAAAGCAAGATAATTGATATCAATGACAAAAAAGATATGAAAGTTCTAGGAGAAGCTAACTTGGATAAAATTAAATCTAAAGGAGAGTCTAATTTTACTCACAGGGTTGGCGAAGGAGAAATTACCAGGGAAGTTGTGGATGTTATGGGTTTTGAGGAAGGAATTAAGTTAATTTTAAAGTGGTATGTCGAAAGCGGAGTTATAAGTAGCCCCAAAGATATAGAAGCGATGGGATTTAAGTGTGTTCTTGGAGAAAAAAATGGAGCCAATATACTAACCGATGAGATTTTAGAAGAGATGAGAAGATATGTTTTTGTTGCCCCTGTTCACAATCTTCCATATATTGAGACTATTGGAGAATTCAGGAAGGTTTTGGGAGACATACCAATGGTGGGAGTATTTGAACCTTCCTTTCATTATTCTATACCTGAGTTTAGAAAGATATCAGGTTTTCCATGGGAGTGGTATGAGAAGCTCGGAATAAGAAAGCACGGCTTTCACGGTTCTTCCCACAGGTATCTTTCTGCAATGGCTTTTAAGCTTGAAGGAACGGAGAATATAAGGCTATTAACCATACATCTCGGTGGAAGTAGCTCTATCTGTGCTATAAAAGATGGGAAATCTATTGATAATAGTTTTGGTTTTTCTACTAACTCTGGCCTTTTACAGGGCACAAGAGTAGGAGATATTGATGGGACAGCGCTTTTGTTTGCTATGAGGGAGCTAGGACTTTCTGTAGAGGAGGCCGAAAAGGAAATATCGGAGAACGCTGGCCTTAAGGGTACTGCAGGGATTGGGACAGATGACTTGAGAGAGATATTGAAAGCAGCTGGAGAAGGCAACAGAAGAGCACAACTTGCAATTGACCTATTTGTGGATGGGATTAGAAAATATATAGGCGCATTCTCTACTGTGCTGGGTGGACTTGACTGCATAGTTTTTGGCGGGGGAATTGGTGAAAAGAGTCCTTTAATAAGGGAAAGGTGCCTTGAAAATATGGAATACATGGGCATAAAGTTAGATCCTGTCAAAAATCGAGAACTTAATGGAAAACAAGGTTTGATATCGGCTGATAGCTCTTTGGAATCAAGAGTTAGAATATACATAATTCCAACAAATGAAGAGATAGTTGTAGCTTATTTTACCAAGAGAGTTGTAGAAGAGGGTAGGGATTTAACTCCTGAAGAAATGGTATTTAGACTTTAAGTATTTTTTAAACTGGGGAAATTTTGGACTGTAGAAATCCTTTAATTGAATTACTTAGTTTAGTTATCTTAATTTTATAGATCTTTTAGTTAGGAAATATTTAAATTAGAAATTACTATTTAGATATACAGGTAGTAGCTTTAATACTTCTGTGGTTTGTTGGTTTGCTGTTATATTTGGTTTGGTATAGAAACTTTTTCTTTTGGAAGTTTTGTTACCTATAGCCAGGTAAGCTGGGGCTTAGCACAAGAAATATAATTCTCAAGAAGTATTATAAGTAAAAATCCGCCGATATCTCTCAGGCAGGAGAAAGAAAAGCCTTGTAAGTAGCAAGTCTTTTTATCGTTTCATCTTTACCTAAAATCTCAATAGTTTCGAAAAGAGGGGGACTTATTGTAGATCCCCAGAGAGCTATTCTTATAACTTCAGCAAACTTTCTGAAGTCTAAGTTTAATTTGTTAGAAAGTGCTCTTAAAATTTCTTCTATTTGAGTAGAGGTAAATTCTGATGATACTTTAGGGTGGGTGGGGGTGAGGGTGAGAGATGGGGCTGAGGGCCAGGAACCAATTAATGAGAGTGCTTCTGTAGTCTTATCAATTATTTCTCTTGCTTTTCCGGGATTTATGTCTTTGTTTTTGAAGTAGTTCTTAATTTCTTCAGTGTAGTCGACTTCAAAGAAGAAAGGTGCTATAAGATTGTCACATTCTTTAAGTGTCTTTACCCTTTCTTTTACAAGTGGTACTATTTTAGTAATTTTTTCATTCAGCGCAGTTTTGCTTTTCACAAGTATCTGGTTTTTAGCTTTAGTTTCTTCTTTTTCCTTTATCCTTACTCTAATCCTTTCGGATAAAATTGTGACAAGTTTTTCATCTTTCATATTTCTTATATAATATCCGTTTATCCATGTAAGTTTTTGAGGATCAAATTTAGCAGGTTTTTTATTTATCGAATGTAAACTAAACTTTTCAATGAGGTCTTGAACTGAAAATATTGTTGTTTTTTCGTCATATGCCCATCCAAGAAGGGCTAAGTAGTTTATCATAGCTTCTGGAAGGTATCCTTCTTCTCTGTATGCCTCTATAGAAATTGAACCATGGCGTTTACTTAGCTTTTGTCCATCGTACCCCAAAATCATTGGAAGATGAGTGAAGATTGGATGTTTAAAACCTATTGCATCATAGACCAGGAGCTGTTTAGGTGTATTGGAAAGATGGTCTTCTCCCCTTATTATGTGACTTATCTTCATAAGAGCATCATCGATAGCTACAGAAAAATTATATGTGGGTAGGCCATTTGACCTTATTATTATAAAATCCTCGATGTTATTGCTATTGACTTCTATTTTGCCATACACGGTATCTTCAAAAACAATAGTTTTATCTTTAGGAACAAGTAGTCTTATGGCTTTTTCTTTTCCATTCTCAATATACCCTTTAATTTCTTTTTCAGAAAGGTTAAGGCATCTTCTATCATACTTATAAAATTTCCCTTCCTTTTCAGCCTTTTCTCTCTGAGTTTTTAGCTCTTCCTGAGTGCAAAAACAGTAGTATGCTTTTTGTTCTTTGAGAAGTTTTTGAGCATATTGGTTATAGATATCCAATCTTTGAGATTGCCTGTATGGGCCATATTTTCCACCTATGTCAGGCCCTTCATCCCAGTTAATACCAAGCCACTTTAGTGACTCTATTATCGAAGTAATGGTGTTTTCCTGATGCCTTTTTATGTCGGTGTCCTCTATTCTTAAAATGAAATTACCATTATTTTTTTTTGCAAATAACCAGTTAAAAAGGCAAGTTCTTGCACTTCCAAGATGAAGATAACCTGTTGGGCTTGGAGCAAATCTAACTCTAACATTATTACTTGTATTATAGTTACTCCTATTACTGTTGGATTTTACCAGGCTATTCTTGGTTACTGTTTTGCACATATTCCTTTGCACATATTCCTATTAATTTCTATTTATACAAACCTATTATTCCCATTTATACGAATGCTATGTATGCTTAGCAAGAGCAATTTTCGAAAGGCCAGTAAGCTAGATTTTAAATTGGCATAATTGTCATTGGTATCTTACCATGAGTATCTTATAAGAAAATTCACATTAATTAGTTATTGTTGAGTAATTAGTAAAAAAGCAAAAATTTTAAATTTTTTAGTAACGTAATTTTTTTATGTTTAAAACATGCCTAATATTTGAGAATACTGAATATATTCATAAAATAATTAATATCTTATGATGGTTCATTTAGGGGTTTACCCATACCTTTATTTTCCTTATAGTCTCTACAGGTTGGCCCCATAAAGGGTCCTGACGATGCGTGTAGCCAGGGGGTACCTCTCCATATGGCTCATTTATGTATTCTATGTGAGTGTATCCGGATTCGACAAGCAGGTGGTTTGCATCGTTTATTGGCATAAGACACACAAAAGGCATAAGTGGTATAGCGTCTGGAGGAATTGGTAGCTGCTGTCTGGGCTCCTGGCCATAACGAAATTGTCTTATAGTTATTTGCTCTGCGGGCGTAAATCTGTTAGGGACAAAAACCTCCCCTGTTTCTGGGTTCTCCACAACCTGCAAGTTTATGACATCGTCCTGGGGTTTTACAAAATCTTCTACGGGTAGTTTTTTTGTTGCCTGTTCCATAAATAGCTTCCATATCATTGCAGGATGTGCTCCGCCCTGTACTCTAAGGTCGTGGATTACTCCCATTTTTTTATTTACTTCTGGATATCCCATCCAGACACAGGCTGCCAAGTTGGGGGTAAACCCTGTAAACCAGGCATTTTCTCCCTCATCTGTGGTTCCAGTTTTTCCTGCACAGGGTCTGTTTTCCAGTCTCGCTCTTGTACCGGTACCTCTTTGAACTGCCTGTTGCATTATTTCTATTGCTCTATATGCATTAATTGGTGAGATGACTTTAACACCTTTGTCCTGATATTCCTCAAGAACATTACCATCTTTGTCTACTACTTTTAGTATGGCTACGGGGTCGTGTCTTACTCCATAATTTGCAATGGTTGAAAAAGCTGTACAAACTTCTAGTGGAGAAACACCAATCGTAAGACCACCGAGACCTATTGCAGGGTATGGGTCAAGAGGAGTAGTTATACCCATGTCCTGAGCAATTTTGGCTATGTTATAGGCTCCTACTCTCATAATTAATTGTGCATATACTACATTTACTGATCTTACTGTGGCATCAATGATTGACATTTCACTGGTATCAAACTGCTGTCCCATGTAGTTAGATACTTCCCAGGGTTTGCTCCCTTCTATATCATAGACTATAGTACCGTTTGGATTGAAGGTCATGTAAGGGCTTATACCTTGCTCTAGTGCTGCCATGAGTACAAATACTTTGAATGTGGAACCCGGCTGCCTCTTTGCCTGAGTGGCGAGGTTAAACTTCATTTCACTGAAGTCCTTCCCTCCCACCATTGCTTTTATGAAGCCTGTTTTTGGATCCATGGCTACCAGAGCTGCAGCAGGGTCTTCTGGGTCAGGAAGTACTTGCTTTATGGCGTTTTCTGCAGCTACCTGCATTTCAGGGTCCAGAGTCGTGTATACTTTAAACCCTCCTTCAAATACTTTATTTACGCCATATTTTTCAATCAGTTTTTGCTTTACATATTCGACAAAATAAGGTGCAAAGCCCTTAGTCTCTTCAAGGGGTCTCTGAGTGATTATAGGTTGCTTTATTGCCTGGTTGTATTCCTCTTCAGTTATGAAACCCAATTCGAGCATCTTAGAAAGCACAGTATTTCTTCGCTGGAGTGCTGCTTTTTTATCAATATAGGGAGAAAGTTTTCCTGGATATTGGGGG
>JACIXO010000320.1 GCA_014360385.1 Actinomycetota bacterium
TTGTCCCAGTGGGAACTCCGGTAAAAAAGCTCATTGAAGATTGCGGTGGTGTTACTGTTGAGGAGTATTCGTGTCTTGATGGTGGCCCGATGATGGGTAAGCTAATAGATATTGAGACCTATGCAGTGAAAAAAACTACGAAATCCATAGTGGTGCTACCGGAGGATAGTATAGTTATAACAAACAGGAAAAGGGATATTTCTGGTGTCTTAAAGAGAGCCCAGGCAATCTGCTTAAGCTGTAGGATGTGCACTGATCTTTGTCCCAGATATTTGTTAGGACATGACCTTTTCCCTGATGAGCTTATGAAGAGGATGTACGTAAGAGAACTAGATGAAGAAAGGATGAAAAATTTTGATTATGCTTATCTTTGCTGTGACTGTGGACTTTGTGAGCTTTATAGCTGTGTTGTTGATCTCTCAGCAAGATCTCTGTTTAATTATATAAAGCTGGAACTTGGCAAAATGGGCATAAAGAATCCTCACACAAGAAAAGAACTTGAGGCAAATCCATTCAGAGAATATAGGAAAGTGCCGGTAGATAGACTTGAGAAGAGGCTAGAAATAGATAAATATGATAGCAAAACTCCCCTTGTGGATTTTAGCATGGATATAAGGGAGGTAAAACTGTATTTGAGTCAACATGTGGGAGATCCCTCAAATCCTGTAGTAAAGGTAGGTGATAGTTTGAAGGAGGGGGATTTGGTAGCAGATATACCTGAAGGCAAATTGGGAGCTAGAATCCACAGTTCGATTGATGGGATAGTAAAAGAAATTAATCAGGATTATGTTGTAATTGGAAAAGGTTAGCTAGGTTGGAAGAGGTTAACTAATGTGAGATTAGTGTGGTTGGTGGAGTTAGTTTACTTACAGTCTAGTCCATAAATGGTTTTTTAAGTGGTTTTTAGCTTGTGTTTATGTAGTTTAGAAGGAGAGTTTTTAGAGGAGAGTTTTTAAGAAGTATGCAAGATATTATCCAAGATATAATTCTTTGGAAAGAGCCTAGTAAAGAAGGTAACATAGCTGTAATAGAGTTTAAAAGCATATCTAGGGGTATAATAGTAACAGATAGTATGGTGAAGGCTTCTGAGGTAAGAATTGTGCTTTCGACCAGTCTTTGTCCTGGTAAGTATTTAACTGTGCTGGAGGGTGATGTAGCAGCTCTTGAAAATACTGTAAAGGTTGCAGATAGAATTGGTGGAGTTCATGTATTTAGTTCTGAAATCATAACGGGAATTAATCTTAAAGTAATAGAAGCTATAGGTGGGAGGTTGTGTCCATTTGTCATTGATTCTATCGGGATCGTTGAGAGTCCGCACATATCACATCTTGTGAAAGCTGCTGATATAAGCATTGACAGCGCCAAGGTTGAATTTCTGGATTTCAGGCTGGCGAGGGGTTGTGGAGTTAATAGTTTCTACATAGTTACAGGTACTTTCTCGTCTGTATCAGAAGCAATGAAGGAATCTGTGAGCTATCTTGGTGAAAAGGGCTCTCTTATAGGGTATAAGATTTTGCCTGGTCCTGATAAAGAGGTTATAAGATGGCTTAGATCATCTCTTTGTAGGTGCTGAAATCTAATGATGAGAAATAATAGTGGGAAATAATGGGAAACAAAACTGAAAGCCAATACAGAGCAGATATAATTGAAATTTGTAGAAGGGTCTATCAGAAGGGATGGGTTGCAGCTAATGACGGTAATGTCTCTATAAGGATAAACCCTGATGTAGTCTTATGTACTCCTACTGGGGTAAGTAAGGGATTCATGTCTCCAGACCAGATAGTGAAGGTTGATATGAATGGAAATAAGCTCGAAGGAGAACTTGAGCCTTCATCAGAGGTGAAAATGCATATAGACGTTTAT
>JACIXO010000321.1 GCA_014360385.1 Actinomycetota bacterium
CAATTGAAGTATATAGCGATCCGACAGACTCAAAATCCATGCAGCTAAATTGCCAACTACCAATGGTAGACTATACCTCGATATTTCTATCACAAAAAACTTTGATACCGTTATATTATCAAATCTCATTCTCCCTACCGATTTTTTCCACAACAAAGGTAATATTAATATTAAACTTATAATTGCACCCCAAAACAAACCTTCTATACCAAAATTAAATAAAAATATTAATAGTATTCCCAATCCAAACCCAAAAACAATTCTATATATAAAAAAAACACTATACCAAATTACCTCCCTTTTAGACCTTAAAAAATGCAGAAATATTTCAAAAAATGCAAGAAGTGCAAATAAAAACATACCAGTTAGCATCAATACATATAACTGCTCAGATAACCACTTCTTTAACACTATTATGCTTGAGAAAAATAAAAAACTAATTACTAATATTGATAAAATTGACAATTTTAAAATATTACTGTTAAAATAATCTAAATTTTTATCCTTTTCAAATTTTGGATAAAATCTTATTATAGCCATGCTCAGCCATCCAATAAGGATAACTAAAATATTAACAGTTGCCAATGTTATTGTGTAGTTTCCATAATCAGTAGGCGAAAATAAGCGAGTAATTATTGGGATGCTAATAAAACCAATAATTCCATTTATTATCTGAGAAGGTAAATACTTTACTATATCCTTAATTAATCCCCTTATCACTTCTTTTCAACTTTCTTCTAATAAAGCCAAAATAGCACTTCATATTAAAGGGCCCGACCAACCACTTCAAAAACTGTAAAAGATGCTTAAATCCATATTTCCTTATCCCAACCATCCAACTCTTGTAATTGCCAATAACATATTCAGTAGAAATTTCTCCAAACCACCACTTTTCATTAATTTCACCATTAGTTAGAGGTTTTGATATGCAGGAGACAAATTGAATGATTTCTTTTTTCTCATTATCATCAGGTGAGATCGGACAATAGTCTTCATTTATTTTTACTGGAATAATATCATAATCATTTATTCCTTGATTACTAATACTCAAAGATAGAATAACTGTTTGATTTGTTCTTTTACTATCTTTTCCATTACACTCTTGTGGATAAAACTCAAATTGGAAATTGCCTAAAGAATATGCAATTATTCCACTCTTATATTTCTCAATACCTTGTAAAACATGAGGATGATGACCTAAAATAATATTAGCCCCAATGTCAATTAATTTATGTGCAAGTTTTATCTGATTAGGTGAAGGATAAAATACCTTTTCTATTCCCCAATGTAAAGATAAAATAACAATGTCACAACTCTCCTTTATTTTTTTGATGTCTTTTTCTATATTTTCTTCCTCTATCTTATTAATCATAATATTATTTTTGGAATCAATTAAACCACAATCGCTATAACCTAAAAACCCTAACCTTATATTACCTTTTTTAATTATTGAGTATTTATTAAGATATTTGTTATTAACAACACCAATAAACTCAATTTTATTCTGATATAAAATATCAAGCGTTCTATTAAAACCTTCAACTCCTAAATCAAAAATATGGTTATTTGCTAAATTTAGAATATCAAAACCAGTCTCTTTAAGATATATAATATTATTGGGATTTGTATTAAGCAAAACAGCTTTCTCAGCTCTTCGTCCCGTAACAGATAACACAGCTTCCAAATTCCCAAAAAGAATATCTTTTTCCATAAGAATTGGCTTAATGTGTTTAAAAGGATCAGGCTCTTTTTTCCAGATTAACGAAATGTCTCCAACTGCAAATAATTTTATACTATCCATAAATTCTCTATAAAATTAACGATAAAGACTTTACCTAAAGTGAGCATAACAAT
>JACIXO010000322.1 GCA_014360385.1 Actinomycetota bacterium
TTTATCTATATGACCCATATGCTCCTCGTGAATACATTCTGAGACAAAATGTTGAAATCAAATCATCCGACGTAGAAAAGATAACCTCAATAGCCAAAAATACACAAAAAATAATCGACCAGGGAGTTATATTCTCTACTAACTCGCTTGAATATTATTACAGCAAACTACCAGAGCTAAGAATTTCCCTACTCTCTGAGGCAGTAAAAGATGCAAAACTAAGAGCTGAACAAATAGCAAAGGGAAGTGGAAGGGAGATAAGATCAATAAAATCTGCTACTTCAGGTGTGGTTCAGGTGTTACCGGTTTACTCCACTGAAATTTCAGATTACGGAGCTTATGATACAAGCACTATTGAAAAAGAGGTCATGGTAACAGTTTCTGTGGTATTCACTCTTAAGTAACCAGCAATAGATGTGCCCTGATTAAAAGTAAACTTAACAAAGGTGTTTTCATATTCTTGGACTTTATTCATGTTTCCATATATTCATGTCTCCGTATTATCCTCCGTAATATCATATATTCATAAATGATATTCCCATGCCTGTGTTAAATTATCCGGTCTTAAATTATCTACCTAGTTAATTACAAATCTTAATCTTTCAACTTAAGAATATTATTCGCTAATTTATGCGGGCAACGACAATGCGGTCAAGCCCATTGTAATCTCTGTAGACATCTATACTCTTAGGATTTAGAGCACTTAGAAGCTTAAGCACAGCGCTTTTAACTTTTGGATCTATTTCAAAAATTATATAAGAAACATCTTCAGCCAATAAACTCCTAGCTCTAACAATAATTTTCTCATATATCTCAACACCAGTTTCTCCCCCAACCAGAGCCGATTTTGGCTCATAGTCTTTTACTTCACGAGGAAGGTTTGCATAATCTTTTTCTGAAATATAAGGAGGGTTTGACACCAGGAGATTAATTTTTTTCCTGTATTTCTCCAGAAAGTTAGAGCTATCTGGAATTATATCTCCCCTTATAAATTCCACTTTTCGTAACCTTCCCTCTTCCAAGATACTTGAAGCATTCTTCCTTGCTATCTCCAGAGCAGAGCTACTATTTTCAGTACCAATAATATTCCAGGAAATTTCACTCATCTGGATAACTTTTCCTATTTCATCCAGCATGACCTGTGTTTTTTCAAAAAGCTCTTTTGCAAGCCTTTCATCAATTTCCTGAGCAATACTTATAGAGATAGCTCCACTCCCGACTCCAACTTCAAGAACATTAATATCAACTCTCTTACCAATTGCACCATTAACTACATTGTCTCTGTTGCTATTGTCGATTGCACTTTGATTTCGCACTTTGCCTGAAGTTAAATCCCAGGTTTCATTCTTGATCCGGGCTTTATCTCCTAAATTGTTCCTGGGGTTTTTCTCGAGATTTAAAACTTTCAGACTTAGAATCTCAACAATTTTGGAAAGAGCACTCTCCACAACCAGCTCAGTTTCCGGGCGAGGTATCATAACATTCTCATCCACATAAAGTTCAAGATTTCTGAAGTGAGTTTTGTTTAATATGTACTGAACCGGCACGTGTTGGGCTCTTTTGACTATCAGTTCCTTATATTTACTGAGCTCCTCCGGGCTCAAGACATAATCATAATTGAGATATAACTGCATTCTACTAAGTTTCATAACCGAACCCAAAAGAAGCTCTGCAGATAGGCGGGGGTGCTGGATACCTTTGCTTTCAAAGAAGCCTGTAGTCCACTCAAGTAGGTTTTTTATATTCCACACTTTCAAAATAACATCTAATCCCTCTTAAGGATTTATAACTATATAAAAATTCATAAAAATTTTAGAAATTTAATTTACAAAGTTATATCCTCGATTTT
>JACIXO010000323.1 GCA_014360385.1 Actinomycetota bacterium
GCACTAAATAGTTATAATGAATAGGCAATAAAAACTTATCTTTACAATAAAAGGATATATTTATTCTCATTAATAATAGCTCCAAGTATCTATCTTAGAGTCTAGTTATAGTTAATTCTACCTGACCTATTTTACCAACAGTTTGTCAGCGATATATAAAAAACTCAAAAAAACATTAACTATTTTGAAAAAATACAAACCTAATGCATCATTGGGCTATATATTTTCCTAATCTCCTCTGTTTCTTTTTCAATCTCTTTTCTCAGCTCCTCGGGCTCCAGCACCTCCACCTCTTTCCCAAACCCAAGTATCCATCTTTTTATCTCATCCAAACCTGCTACTTCATAACTTGCCAGCAACGATCCATCCCCCAAAAACTCAAGCTTCTGCGATGGGTGCCACTTAACCTCACTTATAAACATAGCCAACTCTGGACTAAATTTTAGCTTAACCTTTTCCTTCTTTTCACCCTTTATAATCCCCCAGCTACCCTCTAAAAATTTATCAATACTGAAAGTAGATGGGATTTCAAATCTGTTCTCTATAACTTTTGCGGACTTAATTCTATCTATTCTAAATGTTCTTATTTCATCTCTTAAATGACAATGTCCAATGAGATACCAGACTCCGAATCTAAATATAAGTGCATAAGGGTCTATTATTCTTTGCTGGATTTTTTTTCGCTCCATGCTGAAATATGTTACAGATATAGACTTCCTTTCAAGTTTTGCACTATAAACTGCACTAAAAACATCTCCAATTTCCTTATAATCAACTTTTGCTTCAAGCCCAAAATCAACCATCCCATCTATAGCACTTTCTGAAATCATTTTCTTTAAATTGCCAGGAAGTAAGTTAATTATTTTTTCACATGCAGAATTTAAAAAATTATAATACGGAGTTCCTTTTTGAGCCTTTATAGAGTTTATAAAAATGACTAGAGTTAGTGCCTCTGGGAGATCGAGTGAAATTCTTGGCATAAAGAAATTATCAGTAAAAAAGTAGCCATTTCTATCTGAAGATATAGGTACTTTAGCAAGTTTAAGGCATTCCATATCTCGATAAACTTGCCTTACGGATATTTCAATCTCTTCTGCTATCTTCTTAGCTTTAACTTTGCCATACCTACAAATTATTAAAATTTCTCTTAGAAGCCTCCAGATATTAGAAACTTTCATTTAAAGATCTTAAGTTCAAATAATAAATTTTTTATCTTGAAATTTTATTCTTATTTTTTAAAAAGAGACCAGTTAAGATCAGTTCCTGTAATTTCCTCACCACCAGGTGCCCACCTTATTTCTTTATCAGAAATAATCTTATACTCAAATTGATAGTCACCAGAAGTAAAAGTTATTATATCTCCATCAAGAACCCATTTTCCGTCTGTAATTATTGGCTCCACATTTTCCTCTAAATAAACCTCTTCCATATGGAAAGTTCCATCATCATTAAGAGTGATAACTGTTTGAAGTCCAGGACAGTCAGCAGCTGGTAAAGTGCCTTCATATGTCCCACTTAACTTTGAACGCCCACATCCAAAACCTATTACAGATATAAGAATTAACGTAACTAATATTAACAAAACTACTAACAGTTTTTTCATCCCTTTCCTTTCCTTAAATATGATAATACTTAATAATATCACTATTTGCTTTAAAAACAACATTATATTAATTTATAATATTTATATAAAGTTTATAGAAAATATTATAAATTTACGATGCAATTTATAATTAATAAATATCCTTAAAAATATCCTTAAATTTTAAAATCGTAACATTAAACAGATATATTATTAGTTCAAATCTCTCAAAATAATTTGCATATTTACATTT
>JACIXO010000324.1 GCA_014360385.1 Actinomycetota bacterium
CTGTTTGTTCCGCCAAGTGGTTATGCTCACAGTTTGAAGGAGGCTTTAGAGATAAGCTACAGACTAAAATATCCTTTGGTGGTAAGACCAAGCTTTACATTAGGAGGAGTAGGGGGAGGAGTAGCTTACAATAAAGAAGAATTTATGGAAATTGTTACAAGAGGGCTGGATCTATCACCAATATCTGAAGTTTTGGTAGAGAAATCTGTTGCAGGATGGAAAGAATATGAACTGGAAGTAATGAGAGATAGAAATGACAATGTGGTCATCGTCTGTTCTATTGAGAATTTCGATCCCATGGGTGTTCATACAGGAGATAGTATAACGGTAGCTCCTGCTCAAACTCTGACTGATAGAGAATATCAGGAAATGAGGGACGCTGCCCTGAAAATAATAAGAGAAATAGGAGTTGAAACAGGTGGATCTAATATACAATTTGCTGTAAATCCAGTTGATGGAAAGATGGCAGTAATAGAAATGAACCCGAGAGTATCTCGAAGTAGTGCTCTAGCTTCCAAGGCTACAGGATTTCCTATAGCTAAGATTGCTACAAAACTTGCTATCGGTTATACATTAGACGAAATACCCAATGATATAACTAAGAAGACTCTTGCATGTTTTGAACCTTCGATAGATTATGTAGTAGTAAAATTCCCGAGGTGGGCTTTTGAAAAATTTCCAGGAATTGATGTTAGTCTTACGACCCGAATGAAATCTGTAGGTGAGGCCATGGCTATTGGTAGGACTTTTAAGGAAGCGCTGCAGAAGGCTATAAGATCTCTTGAAATAGACAGGTATGGGCTTGGCTGTGACGGTAAAGATGACGTGATAAAGAAAGAATTACTTTACGAAAGGTTATCTATTCCAAATCAGGATAGGGTTTTTTACATAAAGCTTGCTTTTGAGATGGGGCTTAGTGTGGAAGAAATATACAGTTATACCAAGATAGATCCGTGGTTTTTGAACAATATAAGAGAACTGGTTGAGTTTGAAAAAGAGTTTAGGGCTTCTTCTATGGGAGGTCGGATTACTCCAGAGAGGCTTCGTGAGGCAAAGAGATTGGGATATTCTGACATTCAGATTTCTAATTTAACAGGGCTTGGTGAGAAGGAGATAAGAGACCTTCGAAAGAAATACAGGATAAATGCAACCTTCAAGACTGTGGATACATGTGCTGCTGAATTTGAGGCATATACTCCTTACTACTACTCTACCTATGAGGACGAAAGCGAAGTAAAAGAATCTTGTAATAAGAAAGTCATAATATTAGGAAGTGGTCCGAATAGAATTGGCCAGGGTATCGAATTTGACTACTGCTGTGTCCATGCCTCATTTGCTCTCCATGAGGATGGGTTTGAGACCATTATGATAAACTGTAATCCTGAAACAGTAAGCACAGATTATGATACTTCTGATAGGCTTTATTTTGAACCCTTAACTTTTGAAGATGTCATGAATGTAATTGAAGCTGAAAAGCCCTATGGGGTAATTGTACAGTTTGGTGGTCAAACTCCTTTAAAACTTGCACTTAAGCTACAGGAGGCAGGGGTAAATATTCTGGGAACATCTCCTGATAGTATTGATCTTGCCGAGGACCGAAAAAGATTTGGAGCTCTGCTGAAGAGACTTGATATACCTCAGCCAGAGAGCGGAACTGCTATGAATGTGGAGGAGGCAATACAAGTAGCCAGAAGGATTGGTTACCCTCTTCTGGTAAGGCCTTCATATGTGCTTGGTGGTAGAGCAATGAGCATAGTCTACAATGAAGAGAGCCTTTTGGACTATGTAAAAAGTGCATGCGGTTCCACACTCAAAAACGACTACCC
>JACIXO010000325.1 GCA_014360385.1 Actinomycetota bacterium
AGTACTGCCAGGGCCTTTTTAACATTGGAGATAGCAAGCTCGGAAGGTAATGTTGAGGATATTTGAATAGAAGTAGCAGGTTCAAGTTTTTGGGTATAGGGATTTAGTTCTACTGCTGATATGCTTTTCAGCCTTCTTAAGAATTCTTCTTCGTCAGCTTTATGGGTGACGACCAGTAACTTTTGTAACTTAGCTACTCCCATTAACCGATAACTTTCTGAACAATTCTCTCTATTGCCTCTTCTCTCCTGGCTTCAAAAGCATCTTTTATATTACCAAGACTTTTGTGCAAATCTCCCTCAAGTAACTTAATTTCTTTTTCAGCATCTCTTTTTGCTCTGATTTCAGCTTCCTCAAGAATTTCTTGCACTTCTCTCTCAGCCCGGGATAGTATTTCTTTGCTCTCAAGGTAAGCTTTCTCGACAAGTTCGGTAGCCTCTTTCCTGGAAAGAGAAATTATGTCTTTTGCTTTTGCTTCAGAGCTCTTGATTTTTTCGATAATATTGTCAATGCTGGTAATGTTTTGAGTCATGTCCGGATTTGTCTATAAACATAAAAAAACTTGCCCCACAATATTTATCCAAAATCACAAGATTTATAAGAAAAAAATTTTAGTAGTTAATTATATCAACAATTACAAGCCTGTTCAACTCAAAACTAAGTGCAGAAGCGAAAATTTTTGCACTAAAATTCGAAACAACCTGAACAAGAGAGCAAATAGGAGACTGTTAATCTTTGTAAAGGTAGTATTTGAGAGTGTCCCACACACTTAAAATCTCTTTTCCTGCATTACTCTCTGGGTCATCCACTACAAACTTTCTTTTCGAAAGGTAAATGGGAACTCTCTCATCGTATGGAATTTTACCTGCAAGCAAGATCTCATTTTCGGCACAAATGCTACTAATTTTGCTTGTATTTTCAAGATTCAGGTCATATTTATTGATGCAGACCAGTGTTTTTATCCCAAGAAACTTAGCCACCTCAAATACCCTTAAGAAATCACTAATTCCAGAAACGGTGGGCTCGGTAACTATAAGAGCATAATCAACCCCGGTAAGAGAAGATATTACTGGACAGCCTATACCAGGAGCACCATCTATTATTATAACCTTTTTGTGCTGGTGGATTGCCAGGTCCTCAGCAACATTTCTTACAGTGGTTACCAGTAACCCTGAGTTTTCTGCACCTGGTTTTAATCTAGCATGGACCAGCGGGCAAAATTCAGTGCTGGATATAAAGTACTCTCCCTGTCTTGAAGATTTTAACTCAATGGCAGACGTAGGACATACATATTGGCAAACTCCGCAGCCTTCGCACTTGACAGAGCTGATTTTTATGTTAGTTTCGGAATCGGAAATAGCTTCAAATCTACAGAGTTCTTCACACTTGCCACAATTAATGCAGTTGCCAGTCACAGTAGCAACCGCTCCTCCCACAAATTCTACTCTCTTTTCAACTTTTGGATTGAACACTATATGAAGATTTGAAGCATCCACATCGCAATCTACAGCTATGTGTTCAGTAGCAAGTTTAACAAAATTAGTTGCCAGAGTAGTTTTGCCTGTCCCGCCCTTTCCACTGATAATAGTTAGCTGTCTCATTCAGACTACCTTTCTTGGCTGATGTTTTCTGTTTTGTATCCTCTATTTTTTGGTTTTTCCTACCTTGTATTCTATTTCTATTATTCTATTTCTTTATACTTTATACTTTTCCCATACTTATTACTCTTTACTTAATTCCAAGCTCAAGCAGTATTACCATTATTTTTATTACTTTTTATTACTTTTTCATAAATATATTCAATATTTTTATTTCTCCTC
>JACIXO010000326.1 GCA_014360385.1 Actinomycetota bacterium
ATCTAAACCTCTGCACCAAGTGCCTTAAGTCAAATAAGATAAAAAAGGCAATATAGTAAGTAGATATCATAGGTAGATATGGTAGAGAAAAAACGGCAGAACAGTAGGCTGACAGGCAGGAAGGTGAAAAAACATCCTTTTACTCATTTACTCAAAGACTTCACCAACCTTCAAGGGGTAGCCATTTATAAAATCAAGATCTGTCATCACATTTTTTCCTTCAGGTTTAAGTAGCTCCAGCCTTATGACTTTCCCATCACCACATTTTACTAAAACACCATTTTTACTATCTGAAGCCAGAACCGACCCATTCTTAAACTCTTCTACTTTTGCCGTTAACCCTCGTAACAAACCTCTTTCACATAATTCTGTACACATTTTTGTTTTCAAGATTTTTATTCTCTTGCCTCTCCAGAATGTAAAACAACCAGGTTCAAAACTAAAGGCCCTTATCCTATTTACAATATCGATGGCTTTCTTATTCCAGTCTATTCTTAAATCCTCTTTCTTAATAAAAGACGTATAAGTAGCAAGAGAATTGTCCTGAGGAATAGTTCGTAATTCCCCTTCCTCGAGAAGGTCGAGGATAGATATTAAAAGAGGACTTCCAATTTTAATAAGTTTTTCTTCAAGACTTGTTTTATTGTCTTCCTCAGCAATACCAAATTTTGCCTGAACATAAATTTCTCCTTCATCTATTCTCTCATTCATTTTAATAATACTTATTCCTGTTTCTTTTTCTCCATTTAGTAAAGAACTCTCAATAGGAGATGGACCTCTATACTTTGGAAGGAGAGAGGGATGCACATTAATACACTTACCCGGAGTAAGATCAAGTAGAGCTTTTGAAAGAATCAACCCAAAAGACACCACCACAATACAGTCAAAATCAACATAAGACAATTTCTCTAAAAACAATTTATCTATCGCTTCAGTCTGCACCAGATCGATACCAAAAGTAGAAGATATTTCCTTAACCGGGCTAGGGGTAAATTTAAGCCCTCTTCCTTTTCTCTTATCAGAATGGGTTACAACCAGAGAGACCTTGTGTTTAGAATAAATGATGGCTTCTAAGAATTTGCTCGAAAATTTATCTGAGCCAAAAAAGAGAATTTTCATGAGCTTATTTCATTTATCTTATTCAGTAGTTCTATCCTGGCCTTCTTATCTAAATGATCTATTAGAAGAACCCCATTAAGATGATCCACCTCATGCATGAATATTCTTGCAAGGATGTCACTAGCCTCTATATCAACACTTTGTCCTTCAAGATCTATAGCTTTCACTCTGACTTTTCTTGGCCTTTTGATGTTACATTTAATCGAATAAAGACTTAGGCACCCTTCCTCACCTTCGATTTCTGTACCATCAAGAACCTCTATCTCAGGATTTATAAGAGTCTTGATACTGTCTTCAAAGTTAACTACGATTAATCTCTTGGCAACCCCAATCTGAGGAGCTGCTAGGCCAACTCCCTCCTCCTCTCCTCTTGTGATAGTATCTATCATATCCTTTGCCAGGTTTAATATATTTTTATCTATCGTCTTAATCTCTATACTTTTCTCTCTTAAGATTGGATCTCCTATTTTTCGGATTTTCCTGACTGCCATATTAACATAAGCCTCCTTGTTTTACTCCTTACAAGCAAACCAGCCGCTTATGACCATAATCCTACAATATCCAGGCAGGGTCCACATCTATTATAACTTTGCTCTCTAACCTTTCAATATTCTTCCACAGTTTACCCAATTTTACATTCAATTTCCCAATTTTCATAGTTTTTATAAGAATATGCAATCTATAAA
>JACIXO010000327.1 GCA_014360385.1 Actinomycetota bacterium
GTTCAGATACATATTCGTTATCTAATGCTGCATAACATAAACTTCTCACTTCAGAAGCTGAAGCTCGAGCAATCACAAAAAATTGAATAAATTCTTTATTAGAACCTCTATCAAAACCTTCTGCAATATTTGACATTATAGAGATAGCCGCTCTTTGAATTTGATCCTTAAAACTATAATCTTTATTGTCTTTGAAACAATCATAAATTACTTTTGCAAGCTCCCTTCTTTCTTTCCATGCATCAATATCTTCAAACCTTTCAATCCTCATACACTTTCATCATATAACGTTGAACATTGAACGTTTATCTTTTATCATAATTCATCTCTACCCATTTTTTATATTCGCCAGACTTTACGGTCTCTACCCATTCTTTATTGTTTTATACTGCTCCCCTAAAACAGTGGACAAGTTGGGTGTGTAGAGATTATATTACTATATGAGAAAAACACCGTAAAAAGGAGGCAGTATGAAGACAAGAAAATGGACATCAGAAGAAAAACTTGCCATAATCATGGAGGGTCTAAAAGGTACTAAATCTGTAGCTGATATTTGTAGGGAGCATCAGATTAGTCAGACGCTTTACTACAAATGGCGGGATAAATTTCTCGAGGGTGGCAAAAAAGCTCTTACGAATGGAGATTCTGGTAATAATGCTTACAAAGCAGAGATAGAAAGATTACAGAAGATTATTGGCAAACAGGCAGTAATGATAGAGGTATTAAAAAAAACGGAAGATCTGTTCGGGACAAGGTAGCATCTGTGGAGATATTGGTTCATAATGGTTTGACAGTTAAGAATGCTTGCAAGATTGTTGGTATTTCAAGGAGCAGATATTATGCTTTGAAGAAACAGAAAACTGAAAATAAGATTATCAAAAAGACTATGGATGCTGAACTTATAGACAAGATAAAGGAAATCAAAGAACACCATCCATTTTGGGGATACAGGCGAATACATGCTTGGCTTTTGCATAGGGAAAAGATTGAGATTGGCAAAAAGAAGGTTCTATCTATAATGAGAGAACATAATCTTTTGGTAAAACAGGTAATTCATAAAGCTAAGAGGGTACCTCAGAGGAGCAAACCTAAGGCAGACAGACCGAATCAGTATTGGGGCATAGATATGACGAAATTTCTTGTATCTTCAGTTGGATGGGTTTATCTTGTGATAGTGCTTGACTGGTATACGAAAAAGATAGTTGGTTGGGATTTATCTTTGAGGAGTAGGTCGTTGGAATGGAAGAAGGCATTGGATATGGCGATAGTTAGGGAATTTCCGACAGGAGTAAGGGGCAAAGGATTAAGACTTATAAGTGACAATGGTTCTCAGCCTACCTCGAGTTCGTTTATGAATGATATGGTTACATTGGGGATAGAGCAGATTTTTACATCTTACGATAATCCTAAGGGTAATGCAGATACGGAAAGGATGATGAGGACAATCAAAGAAGAGGTAATTTGGCTCAATGAGTTTAGTTCTTATGATGAGGCAAAGAGGACAATTGAAAGCTGGATAGAGGAAGATTACAACAAAAAGTATATCCATAGTGTGTTAGGTTATAAATCCCCAATTGAGTTTGAGGAAGCGTATTACAAAGAACACTTTAAGGAAGCAGCATGATCTCTACACTTTTAGAACCCAAAATGTGTCTTGACAAAAGGGGTGCATTACAGTTTAGATACCAATCCACAGTTTTTTCAAGCCCTTTTTCAAAATCTACACTTTGTTTCCATCCTAACTTACTCTTAATTTTATCACAATTTATTGCATATCTTCTATCATGTCCTGGTCTGTCTTTT
>JACIXO010000328.1 GCA_014360385.1 Actinomycetota bacterium
ATAGTTGCTTCCACATCACCTCCTTTCAAGGTTCTTACTATCATGTCGGGGGTTTAAAAAGATAGAAAATTTCCCCCGATTGAATATACAAGTGGCCCTCCTATCAGCAAAACAAACGAAGGTAGGATCAGAAAAGCCAGGGGAATCAACATAGTTAAGCCTATCTTTCTTGCTTTTCTCTCTGAATCCTGAAAGGATTCAAATCTTACTTGCTCAGATTTTTGTTTTAAAATCTCACTAATAGAGGAACCATACTTCTCAGCCTGCATAAGTAGAAAAACCAGATTCTTAAAACTTTCTGGATTTTTTCTCTTAAGAATATTATGATAAGCCTCCATCTTGCCCACACCCAAATCAATATCCCTCAAAAACCTTTTTAACTCAGATGAGATATCCTCCTCGTACTTTTCAACCACAATCCTGATAGCATTGTAGATATTCTGGCCAGCCAGGGTAGCTACATACAATAAATCAATAGCATAAGGTAAATGGGTATCTATTCTTTTAAGCCTTTCATTATCAAACCTCTTAAGCAGGAAATCAGGTATGAAATAGCCTAACACCCCAAAAATCCCAAACAAAAGCACAGAGACCAGAAAGCCATTACTGATACACCCACCGAGAAATGCAAAAAGAAGCGCTAGAATCATCTTATAGCCCAGAAAAGAATGAAAACTTATCTTTAAATTTTTTTCTTCCGCTAAAAGCTCAAAACTATCTTTATTTCCTGATAGCATTCTAAAAACTGGAATATTTTCAATCCACTTTCCAATCCTGGAAGAAAACACATTGGTGTTGTAAACAAGAAGACTTGAAGGAGAATTTCTTTTTGTCAATCCTTGAGATTGGCTCGTTCTAAACCATCTTTCACGCCCACCACTACTTCCGGTTTTAAAGATGTAAAATAGGCTAAAACAAACAAAGATATAGTACGAATATACTAAAATGTAAATTTTCATCTTTTCACTAAAAGCTAAAGATAATGGTCGTGCCAAGTGAGCCGGTCACTATAACAGCATATTTATTAGAAGCGACTCTTTGTATCTTTTTAGATCAACTATCAACCTTAAGGAGACTTTTCATTACCAAAATCCCTAAAAGCTCAAATATGCCTCCCACCACCAATAGAATATTCCCTGCTGCACTCGAAAAAAACACCTTTACAGCAGAATTCATAAAAACAAACAAACCTGATAACACTATAAGCGGAAAAAGAGAAATAATATTTCCAGAAAATCTGCTCTGTAAAGTAAGCGTTTTTATCTGTGATCTGATGTTAAAACTGGATCGCAGGGTATCCACAATACTATTTAAGACAAATATCAGATCCCCACCAATCTGATTATTTATTTTCAAGGCACTTACCAGAAGCTTTGCTTCCGTAGTTCCACAACTCTTAGAAAATCTCTCCAGAGCATCCTCCAGGGTAAAATTGAGTTCAAGCTCTTTTGCTAGATTTTCAACACAACCTTTAAGAGGAGCTTTTAACCATTTAACTGAATCCCTTATTATATTTCTAATCGTCCTTCCTGCCTTAAGCATTATTATCATTACATTTATGAACTCAATTAATTGGCTGTGGAGCAAATCCCTTCTCCTATCCTCCATCCCCCTGAAAAAATCAATTACTAAAATAATTCCACACAAACCCACAAACAAACCAAAAATAAAATTCTCGAAAAATAGATAGAAAGCAAAGCAAAGAACTATAAATATGAAAAACAGTAAAAGAAATCTCTTTTTCGAACTTTTTCTATAAATATTTAGTAGCATAAAGCAAATATACTCCTTCTGAAC
>JACIXO010000329.1 GCA_014360385.1 Actinomycetota bacterium
AGACAAAAACAGACAGAGATAACAGATAAAGCTAAAAACAGCATGGATAATTATTCATCTTCAACAAACAAGAGCACAAAGACACTGACAGAATACGTATTGAAATTGAGAGATGTAAACAATATTCTCGACAGAATGACAGATATTCTCGATAATGCCAGGAAAAAGACTGAAGAACTAATACTTGAGACAAAAAAAGCGAGCCTTTCTGATAAGGCAGCACGGTTTATAGATATAGCAAAAGACTATGAAGAAAACATGATAAAGGCAAGAGAATTTGCAAAAGATGCCGAGAGGGTAGTGAGAGAAGCAAACGAGAGATTGCAGAAGGCACAAGAAGAGGCAGCAGAGAAAAATAAAAAGAGAGAAAAGAAAGACCCGTTCTATAAAATTGACCCAAAAGCGATTGAAGCACTCAAGGAAGCGGAGAATAAGAAAAAAGAGATAATTGAGGAATCAAATAAAATTATCATAGCAGCGAATCAAAAAAGAATAACAGCGATAGCAAGACTCGATGAAGATATAAATAATGACACTTGTCAAGAAAATTGTGTCTCTCCATAAAATTTTTTCATAAACATCTGTTTCAATTCGTATAAAGCAGATTTAACCAAAGGAAGAGGATCTTTCCATTTGTTATTCTGTATCCTACTTACTGTTACATATATCGCTACCTCAGCCGTCTTCATTGACTGAAAATATCCTCCTGTGTTTGATCTTATCAGCTCTATCCTACTGTTTATATTTTCTACTACATTGGTAGTGTAGATATATTTCTGCACCCTCTCAGGGTATTTCTTATAATTAAAATAGTTTTCTTTCTTATTAAGCAAACTCTTTATATAAGCTGGGTATTTCTTTTCATAACTTTTACATAGTTCTTCAAATTTCATTATTGCTTTTTCATAATCTTCAATTCTCTTTATTAAAATTAGTTCTTCATAAAACTTCTTTGCATCTTGTCTTGACATGTTCTTTTTGATATTCCTTTGCATATGGATAAAACAAAGTTGATGGTCTGTCTGAGAAAAGAGAGCCTTTATTGCCTGAATCAGCCCAGGAAAATCATCTGACACTATAATCATTACTCTTTTTAGTCCCCTTTTTATTAAATCATTAAGTATCTGTAGCCAGTCTTCTTTACTTTCAGAACCAAAATAGATATAGTAGGAAATAAAACTTTTTCTCCCCTCCATATCTATTCCCACTATGTTGTAGAAAACTGCCTTTCTTATCCTGTTTACTTCTTCATCCTTTATTTGAGTATGATATGCATCTATAAATAGGGCAAACATGTCTGAAGGTAATTCTCTTGTTCTTAATTCCTTTGCCTTGTTATACAGGTCTTCTTTTATCTCTTCTATTTGTTCAGCTGAATAGGGAAGATTCATGGAGTGTAGTAGAGCCTTTATTTTATTTGGTGAGTAACTCTGTAAAACCAAATTTAGAATAAATTCCTGAAAACTCTCATCTACTCTCTGCCATTCTGAAGGAAGTATTTGAGGACGAAATTCTGATTTCCTGTCCCTGGGCACAGATATTCCTAAGTTTCCTAAAAAACAGGCAAGTTGTCTTTCATAATATCCATTTGCCTTATTGTCTATGCTATCCCTTAAATATATTTCTCTTTCCTTTTTCATGAGTTCATTTAAAAGCAAAGCTGCTATGGTTTTTATACCCTCTCTTGAGTCAATTTTAGAGATTTCATTAATAATTTTTTTTAAATGTAAATCTTCCACTTCTTTCATTTGCTCTCCTTTTAGTTTTCTTTTTCCCATTGTCTATGTTATCCTATT